>JBEAPQ010000507.1:0-5729 GCA_041164325.1 Planctomycetota bacterium
GGGAGACGAACGAGGCCGGGGAGATCGAACTCGGCGGAACCACGCGACCTGCGTCGCGCACTTCGAGAAACGGACACGGCGACCGAATCGCCTCCCGCCCAGCCAGCGGCTCAGTCCCGAAGTGCCAGCGCAGGTCGCGGCATGTACGGCCCCCAATTGCAGGAGTCCTCGCCGCGGTCCGAACGTCGGGGCGCCGTGCGTCCTCCAGCGCAGCTCCGTCGGCCGCTCGTGGTCGCAGCCCGCCTCGTGCTCCTCGCCTCGGTCGGGCTGCACGCTCCCGCCCAGGCACGTCTGCATCCGGTTCGGATCGACAACCCAGAGGGGCGGGCGCTGACCCTGCAGGAAGTCGACGAGGGCACCGGCACCCTCGTCACCCCGCGGCGCCTCGCCGATCCGCAGATCGACCTGATGCTCCCCCTCGGCCGGCGATTCTGGGTGACGGTGGACAGTCCCTCCGGCGCGTGCGAATTGCCGATTCCACTGACGGCCCGCACCGTCCTCCCTGCCCGCCTCGAGCTGCGCGTCCCGTCCGTTCCGGAGAGAGACCCGGACTTCGCTTTCGTGCCCGCAGGACCGTCACTCGTCGGCGACACGCTCGGCGTGGGCCAGCCGGATGAGCGTCCGGCTCGGGTCGTCGACGTCGCGGCCTTCTGGATCGCACGCTTCGAAGTGACGAACCGTGACTACGCAGCCTTTCTCGACGCGCGCCTCGGCACGTCGGCCTCGGCTTGGATCGATCTGGGCAGCCGCAAGTGCCGTATCCGGCGCGACGAGGCGACCGGCCGCCACGTCTCCGACCATCCCGAGGAGCCGGTCGTCACGGTCAGCCACGCCGGGGCCGTCGCCTACTGCGCGTGGCGGACGGAGGTGTCGGGCTCGGTGCATCGGCTCCCCACCGCCGTGGAGTGGGAGAAGGCGGCGCGCGGTCCGCGCTCCGCGACCTTCTCCTACGGCGACATCTACGAACGCGCGTCGGCAAACCAGGAGAGCGGTCGCCTGGCGGCCGTCGGCACGTCGGGCCCGATGACCGGCTTCGGCACGTTCGACATGACGGGCAACGCGTTCGAGTGGACCGCCGATGCATACCCGAGCAGCGCGGACGAGGGAGACCCGGGCTACCGGGAGCTGCGCGGGGGTTCCTTCGTGCTCGACGGGATGTACCTTCGCAATGCGTTTCGCATGAAGCTCCGGCCGGGCGTCCGAGCCGACGACGTCGGCTTCCGCGTGGTCCGTGAGCTGACGCAGACCGACCGCCCCTCGGAACAGGAGAACCGCCGGTGATGTCCTTCCGCACGATCCCCGCGCTGTGTGCGCTCGCCGCGGCGCTGCCGGCGCAGATGGAGAAGCGGGAGACGGCGCAGTACGACGAGCAGGCGTTCGTCCGCTCCGAACCGCGCGTCGGAGATGCCGCTCCGGATCTCGTCCTGTGTGACATGGACGGACGGCCGCGATCCCTGCATCTGCTGCGGGGGTCGACCGTCGTGCTCATCAAGGGCAGCTACACTTGACCGCCGTTCCGACGCAACGCCGCAGGTCTGCGGCAGCTCCAGGAACAGTACCAGAGCCGGGACGACGTCGAGATCGTCATCGTCTACCAGCGTGAGCCGCACGCGCGACGCATGGCGTTCGCGGACATCCCCCAGCCGACGACGATCGCCGAGCGACTCGCTCTGGCGCGTCGGACCTGTGCGGAGTTCGAGCTTCCGGAAGACTTCTGGATCGATGGGCTCGACGACCAGAGTCGCGCGATGTTCGGCGACCTGCCGAGCCCTGCGCTGATCATCCGACCCGACGGCACCGTCGCCGCCAAGCTCCCGTGGTCCGAGCCGGAGCCCTTGGGCTCGAGAATCGAGACCGTGCTCGCCGAGCTGATCGACGCTGCCGAGGATCGCGAAGCAGAACCACGGCTCGTGGACCTTCTCTGGCGGGCCAACCGCGGCGACGCCGCGCTGCTGCGGGCGGCACCGCGCCCCATCTCCCCCGACGACGGCGTGCTCTGGGCCCTCGGTCAGCAGCGACACGGCGCACCGATGTCCCTGTCCGAGACAGCATCGATCCTCACGGACTCGTGCCGCGACCAGCCCGAGCGACTGGCCGCCGCGCTCGCGGCGCTCGTGGCCGAGCCTCGTGGATCTGCGCCGGCCGACGGGGGCGAAGCGATCCTGCGCCAGATCGAAGAGCTGGCAGGCGAGCGAAGGCCCCGCCAAGCCGCGTGGGCCAGGGCCCGGATGCGGGACCGGGCCCCCTTGTAGGGAGCACCGGGCGCACAGACACTTGGTCGTCCTGCGCCGGCCCCGGCTCGCTCTCCGACCATGCACCGCATCCCCGCTCTCGCCCGCGGTCTGCTCCTGGCTCCGGCCCTGACGACCGCTCTCCTCTCGGCCCAGGGCCAGAACGTCCGCCTCCTCGCAAGCATCGACCGCTTCCCGGGCGGCACGGCTTCGGCCAACAACTACGCAGGCATCTTCGGCGCGGTCGTCCAGGGCCGCGAACTCGCCCTCGTCACGGCCCGCACGGGCACGCTGATCTACGACTGCACGACACCGACGAACCCCGTCGAGGTCGCGTTCATCCCGGGGCCCGGCCCGTCGGGAGGCGGGTACTTCTGGCGCGAGGCCCAGGTGCGCGGCACCTACGCCTACATCAGCTCGGAGCACGGTCCGATCCAGGTCGTCGACCTGTCGAACCCCACGGCCCCCGCGCTGGTCGGGACCTTCGCGGCGACGGCGCACACGCTCACCATCGATCAGGACAGCGGGATCCTGGTCGCGAGCGGCGGCTCAGCGCGCGGACTCGTCCTCTACGACCTGAACGCGAATCCCGTGTCGCCCCCGCAGCTCAGTCGGCGGAGCACCCCCTACGTCCACGACTGCCTGCCCTACCGCGGCTACGTCTACGCCGCCGAGATGTTCGACGGCACGTTCGGCATCGTGGACGTCCGGAACCCCCGTGCCCCGGTCACCGTCAGTCGGACCCCGACGCCGAGCGCCTTCCCCCACAACGTCGCCGTCGACGAGGACGAGACGATCGCGATCGTGACCGAGGAGCGCCGCGGTGACTGCCTCGCGGTCTACGACATCACCAACAAGGCTGCTCCGCGCCTCCTGACGCGCTGGTGCAGCCCGAACGGCGCGACGGTGCACAACGTCTTCCTGGTCGGCAAGGTGGCCCACCTCGCGTGCTACGCCGACGGCTACTGGACGATCGACTTCAGCGACCCAGCCAACCCGCGGACGATCGGCCGCTACGACACGTCGTCGTTCGCGAACAACAACTACAACGGCTGTTGGGGCGCCTACCCCTTCCAGCCATCCGGCGTCGTCTACCTGTCCGACATGCAGTCGGGCTTCTTCGTGGTCGAGCCGACCGCAGGCGTCCCCCACCTCTACGGAACTGCGACAGCAGGACTGGGTGGCGTCGTCCCACGCATCGACTTCGCGAACGGCCACGCGGAGGTCGGCAACCCGAACTTCGCGCTCGTCGCGGATCGAACAGCAGGCGCAGCACCGGTCGCGTTCCTCCTCGCCTCGGCGGACTCCTCGACCCCGTTCTTCGGCATCGACCTCCTCGTCGATCCCCAGACACTCTGGGCCACGCTGCAGGTGAACGCCTCGGGCCAGCCCGGCGTCGCCGCCTCCGGGGCTGCCACGCTGCCGCTTCCGCTCCCCAACGTGCCTGGACTCGCCGGCCTGACCCTCTACGCCCAGGCCATTCCGGTCGATGCAGGCGCGCCCACGGGCCTGGCCGCCACCCGCGGCTTCCGCGTGACGATCGCTCCGTGACGGTCCGCGACCAAGAGGGTCAGGACGCGCCGAGCAGCGCTCCGTATCCCGCGCGGAAGTCCGGGTAGCGGAACACGAAGCCGAGCTGGCGCACGAGGGCGCTGCTGCACCGCTTGTTGCCGCCGCGCGTCCGCGCCGCACCGCCGTGCGTGGCCGTGACACCGAGGCGCTCGGCGAGCCAACGGACCACATCATCGCGCTGCGCAGGCTCGCGATCCGCCCCGACGAAGACCTGGGGAGCTCCCGCCGGGCGTTCGGCCACGAAGCGCAGGAGGCGCGCCGCGTCGTCCGCATGGATGCGGTTGGTCCACGGAGACGCCCCATCCGCCGCGCATCCGAGCCCGCCGGTACGGACCGCGTCGATCATGTGGGTGCGTCCCGGCCCGTAGATGCCGGCCAGCCGCACCACGCGCCCTTCCGGCCCCCACGATCGCACGAGGCGTTCTGCATCGAGGAGGAGGCGGCCGCGGAAGTCCGCGGGCATGGTCTCGCTGCCTTCGTCCACCCAACCACCATCTTCCTGGCCGTAGACGGACGTGCTGGACGCGAAGACGAGGCTGCGCGGCACGGAACCCCTCCGACACAGATGCTCGAGCACGGCGCGCACGCCGTCGACGTAGGCATGTCGGTAGGCGCCTTCGTCCCCGGGAGGTCGGGCAGCCACTGCGTAGACGACGTGGTCGAGGTCGGATGGCAGTGCGTCGTACGTCCCTGAGTCACGGACGTCTCCCGACACCGTGTGGATCGGCGCCGGTAGAGGGGCAGCACTCCGCCGGACGCCGAAGACCTCGCAGCCCGCAGCGGCCCACGCGAGGCCGAGACGCGTGCCGACGTCCCCACAGCCGACGACGAGGGCCTTCACGACGCCGGTTCGGTCGCCTCCGGATCGGGAGGCATCAGGTAGTCGTCGGGCGGAAGCTCTGGGCCGTGCTGGAGGGCGGACCAGAGCCGGCGCTCGGACTGGCGGAACAGGAACCGCGCGCGATCCGCCGGTGCCGCGCACGGCGGGGCCTCGTGCGGGACAGCACGTCCTGCACGCGCGTCCGCGTAGGCCGACAGCAGGTCCGCAGCCGCTTGATCCGGAGTACGACCCGCGGCCGCCGGTGCCCGCAGGCGCCCCAGCCGGTCGACGTCGAGGAGCAGCATCGCGAGCGAACCCGGATCGTTCGGCGCGAAGAACGCGCACCCCTGCGCATCCGCATGTTCGCGGAACGCCGGAACGTCTGCGGCGAGGACCGGGAGCCCGAGGCACTGCGCCTCATCGAGCACGAGACCGTAGCTCTCGTGCGACGCAGCCGGGATCACCGCGTAGTCCGCGTCGATCTCGCCCAGCCGCCGCACGTCGAAATCTCCGTGGAACACGACCGGGAACGCCGCCGCGCGACGCTTCAGCAGCTCGCCGTACGCCGGGTCGGGAGCGGTCCCACAGATGTGGAGTTCGTAGCCCGAGCCGATCGATGCGAGGGCATCGAGCAGGAGCTCGATGCCCTTCGCTGGATAGAGACTGCCCCAGTAGAGCAGGCGACGGCCGCGCGGGGTCCGCGGTCGCACGCGCGGCGGGCGCACGAGGAGCGGTGGCGGAGAGACCATGAACGCTCCCGGATCGCCGATCGCGAGAGACGCCAGACTCTCCGCGTGCGCGGCGGACGGCGCCAGCCGGACGTGGGCCGCCCGCAGCTCGTCGAGCATGTCCTCTCGATGGAACGCGAACGTCTCCCTGCGCTCGACCTCGCCCATCCATCGCGGTGCGGGCGGAGCCTCGGGCTGCTGGAGGCCGATCGGACGGACAGGATCTGCGAGCACGGTCCAGTGGTCGTGCGCCGTGACCGCGACCACCGGCACACCCTCGCTGCGCGCGATGCGCACCAGGTCGGACGTGAGCCCGATCCAGTGGTGCACGTGGACCACGTCCGGCCGCAGGTCCTGCAGCAGACGTCGGAAGCCCGC
>JBEAPQ010000508.1:0-3045 GCA_041164325.1 Planctomycetota bacterium
ACCTGCTCCTGGTCCCGAATTGTCTCGCGTCGATCTCGGAGTGCGTCGGTCGGACGCATCGAAAGTACTCGGAGCATCTCAACCGGCAGTACGGAGTCCGTGGGACCAACTGGGAGGGAAGGCACTTCTGCCAGCCGATGGATGCGATCCACGCCGTGAATGCGTTGCGCTACGTGGAGCGGAATCCAGTGGAAGCCCGGATGGTCGATCGCGCCATTGACTGGCCCTGGTCGAGTGCGGCGGGACATTGTCTTGGCGAGCCGGCATGGCCGTTGGTCAATGCCGACGTGCGCGGAGTCGATGCCGATCCGATTCGGTGGCAGATGCGCCTTGGCGTCGCGTTGTGCGAGGAGGAGTTGTGCGAACTCCATTGGCCGGCGCTCGCGGAGACCTCGGGCGGACTCGCGCTCGGAGCGTACGGGTAGTCGGTGCCTGGCACGTGCCGTGAGGTGCCAGGCACCTCACGGCACGTGCCAGGCACCATTTCCTCGTGGTGGAACGCCTCGCTCACGGGCACAATCGAATCACCTCGTATCCGCCACCCTCGCCCCGCGCGTACACGATCCGATCGTGCAACCTGTACTTGTCCCCCTGCCAGAACTCGATCCTGTCGAGGCTCACCCGGTAGCCGCCCCAGTGCGGCGGCCGCGGCACCTCCTGCCCCGCGAACCGCGCCGTCATCGCCTCCGCGCGCCGCTCGAGCTCCACGCGGCTCGCCACCGGCTCGCTCTGGTCGCTCGCCCAAGCGTTCACCCTGCTGTCGACCGGACGGTGCGCGAAGTACTCGTCGCTCTCCGCGTCGGTCGCGAGCGACACGCGCCCCTCGATCCGCACCTGCCGGTCGAGGAGATCCCAGTGGAAGAGGAGAGCCGCGCGTGCGTTCGCCGCGAGCGCCCGGCCCTTGCGGCTGTTCCGGTTCGTGAAGAACCGCGCACCTTCGCGGGAGAATCCCCTCAGAAGCACGATCCGCGCGCTCGGCGCGCCGTCCGCGTCGACCGTCGCAAGCGTCATCGCGTTCGGGTTGGGCGTGGGAAGCCGCATGGCGTCCGCGAGCCACCGCTCGAACACCGGCACTGGATCGGCGGGGGGGGAGTCGAAGTCGATCGAAGGGTCGGGGCCGTGTCCGGTGCTCACAAGTGCCAGCCTTCCTGCGCGCCGCGCGCGCTCACGCGCTCTTCGTCCGCGTCGTACCGGACGAGCCTCGTCCGTTCGGCCGATGCTTGCCCGACTTCTTGCCCGACCTCTTGCCTGGCGTCGGCTCGGACTTCGCGCCGGGCCTCGCTTTCGCAGCCATCATCGCCGACGGCTCGTGCTCGCGCATGAGCCGGTCGAGCTCGGCGCCGTCGAGTGCGCCGAGCGCCGCGAGGAGTCCGTGGTCGTCGCGGCCGTCGAGCGCGGCAAGCGGATCCCGTTCGCGTTCCGTCCGCCGCACGTCCTCGCGGGGGCCGAAGTCGGAGAGGAACCGTGCGATCGCATCCTCGTCGAGGACCGGCGTCCTGAAGCCCGTCGGGGGCGACGCGCGGCCACGGCGTCCCGCGGTGGCGCTTCGCGGCGCAGGCGGTCCGTCCGCGCGATCGCCCGACGGAGCGCTCCGCGTCCGATCGTCGGCGTCCCCGCCCGCGGGCTGTCCGCCTCCCGCGGCCTCGACCGCCGCGAGCTCCGCGCTGATCCCGAACAGCCGCATCCAGCCTGCGACCTCGCGCTCCGACAGCGGCACCAGCCGGCGAGGGTCCGACTGCGCGGCCGTGCGCGCGCGGGCCCGCGCCGCCGCCTTCGGCTCGTCCGCGACGAGCATCGCGAGGAACTCCTCGCTCGAGACGCAGGACGCGCCGCGGGCCCGTGCGCGGCGCGCCACCGCGCGGTCGCTCGTCACCACGGTCACGCGTCGAGGCGCCGAATGCGCGGCCAGCCAGTCGGCGATGTGATCGTCCGCGGAGCGGCCCGGGCCCGCTGGCTCGACGACCACGCGGCCCAGCCGTCGCGCGCGCTGGCTCGAGCCGTCGCAGACAAGCCACACCGCCTCGGCGCCGTGGCGGCTCCGCTCGACGAGTCGCGCCAGACCATCGACATCGAGCCCCGCGAGGTGCGCAGGGAGGACGCCCTCGACGTGAAGGACGTTGTAGGTGTCGATAATCAGCGGCACGCGGCACAGGATAGTCCCGCCACGACGAAGGGGACGCCGCGCGCCGGGTTCGGGGAGCGCGTTCCCCGCGCGCGTCGGGCGTCGTCGCGCCGGTGCGGGCGTCCACCGCTTGACCGCCTTCCCCCGTTCGGGTCAAATGGGCGACTCGGAATCGATCTCCTCGCCCGCGCTCTGCGGGCAAACCCTTGCAAGGAACTGAATTCAGATGGCGATCCGCATCAAGGCGCGTAGTGGCGAGTCGGTCGAGCAGATGCTCCGGCGCTTCAAGAAGCTCTGCGAGAAGGAAGGCCTGACCAAGGAGGTCAAGCGCCGCGCCCACTACGAGAAGCCCTCCGAGAAGAAGCGCCGCGAGAAGCGCCGCTTCGAGACCCGTCCGGCCCGTCCGGGCAGCGACCGCCGCGGCGGCACCGCGGCCCGCGGCAAGAGCCGCTCGCGCTCCGGCGGCTTCTGACCCGCGGTTCCTCGCCCCATGCGCACACGCTCCACGTCCGACCCCGAGTCGACGCGCCAGTTCGCGATCGACATGGCGCGGACGCTCCATGACTCGAAGTGCACGGACGTGCTCCTCCTCGACGTGCGGGGACGGAGCCAGCTGTCCGACTACGTCCTCATCGCCAGCGGCACGAGCCAGCGGCAGATGCGCGCGGCCGCGCAGGACCTCGAGGACCTCGGCAAGGCGCGCGGACAGCACCCGTTCCGAACGAACGCGGACGAGGGATCGACCTGGATCGTCGTCGACTTCGTCGAGATCGTCGCCCACCTCTTCGAGCCCGACCAGCGGCTCTACTACGACCTCGAGCTCCTGCACGCCGAGGGCAAGCGCGTCGACTGGCGCCGCGCCGAAGGCGAGGATCCCGCGCGGCGGGTGGTCGAGGGGCCGCTCGGCGAGGCGGAGCGCTGAC
>JBEAPQ010000509.1:0-3143 GCA_041164325.1 Planctomycetota bacterium
CCTGGTCACGGCGACGATGGCCCTGTCCGCGCAGTCTGCGGCGACAGAATCCGACCCTCGCGCCGAGGTGCGCTCGCAGCTGCGCCGCTACTGCACGCGCTGCCACCGCGGCGAGGACCCGAAGGGCGGGATCGATCTGCAGGCGGCGATCGACCGTGACCTGGCGGGCGTTCGTGACGATGCGCGACTCTGGCGCCGCGTCGAGACGGCGCTGCACGACCGGTCGATGCCGCCTTCCCGTTCCCGCCGCCAGCCGGAGAACGGGGAGCGGGAGTCGTTCGGCGCGTCGGTGCGAGCTCTCCGTCGGGCGGCCGCAGAGGCCGGGCCTCCCGACCCAGGGGTGTCCGTGCTGCGGCGCCTCAACCGGACCCAGTACGTGAGGACCGTCGAGGACCTGCTCGGCGTCGCGGTTCCCGGGCTCGGCGCGCTGTTTCCCGAGGATCCGCGGGGCCATGGTTTCGACACCGTGGGCGACGTCCTGTTCCTGTCGCCGCTGCTGATCGAGCGCTACTGGGAGGGAACGCAGCTGGCGCTCGATGCGCTCGCCACGAGCTCGCAGGGCATCGCAAGCGTGCTTCCAGGAGTCGACGAACCCAGCGTGCGCGCCTTGCTCGAGCGGGCGTTCCGTCGCCCCCTCGGGGGCGAGGAACTCGCATCGCGGATGGAGCTCGCGGAGCAGGGGGCGCGCACGGTGTTGGCGTCTGCGTTGCTGTCGCCCGAGTTCCTGTTCCGCGTCGAGCCGGAGCGTGCGGATGCCGACGGGGTGTTCCCGGTCTCGGATCACGAGTTGGCGGTGAGGCTGTCGTACTTCCTGTGGGGGACGATGCCGGATGACGCGTTGCGTGCCCGGGCGGACCGGGGCGAGCTCGGCGACGAGGCCGTCCTCGTCGCCGAGGTCCATCGGCTGCTCGACGATCCGCGCTCCCGGAGTCTCGCCGATGGGTTCGGTGCCCAGTGGCTCGGCTACGCCGGCCTGCGCTCGGCAGCGCGCGACGTGCGCCGTTTCCGTCGCTTCGAACAGCTGCGTGCAGCGATGTACGAAGAGGCCGCGCTCTCGGTCGATGCGCTGTTCCGCGAGGACCGGCCGGTGACGGAGCTGCTCGACGCCGACTCGACGTTCGTCAACCAGGGACTGGCCGCCCACTACGGCCTCGAGGGAGTCGAAGGTGATGAGATGCGCCGCGTTCCGTTGACCGACCGCCGCCGCGGCGGCGTCGTCGGCTGGGCTGCAGTGCTGTCGGCGACGTCGACCCCGCTGCGCACGAGTCCTGTCGCACGGGGTCGTTTCGTGCTCGAGGAACTCCTGGGGACGCCGCCTCCGCCGCCACCTCCCGATGCCGGTGTGCTGCCCGAGGACGATGAGCAGAAGGATGGTCTGACGCTCCGGGAGCGCCTGCTGCGGCACCGCCGCGACCCGACCTGTGCTGCCTGCCACGATCGGATCGATCCGTACGGCCTCGCGCTCGAGGGCTTCGACGCCGTGGGCGCTTCGCGGACCGAGGCCCAGGGGCAGCCCGTCGACGCGAGGGCCCGGCTCGTCGACGGGACGGTCCTGGATGGCGTCCTGGGCCTCAAGGAGCACCTGCTCGCACGCCAGGATCAGGTCGTCCGCACGATGGCGGAGCGCATGTTGGTCTACGCACTCGGTCGCCCGCTCATCGGTGCGGACGAAGCGGTGCTGGACGGGGTCGTCGACGAGGTGCGCGACGCCGGGTACGGTGGCCGCGCGCTCGTGCTGTCGATCGTCCGGAGCTTCCCGTTCCGGAACCGACGCAATCCGTGACGACGCGCGGTCTCTCCGGATGACAGCATCACGCATCCTTCGGCATCACCTCGACCCGGCCGGTCGCCTGACGCGTCGTGCCCTGCTGCGCGGTGCCGGGGTGGCGCTGGCCCTGCCGCGCCTCGACGGGCTGTCGCCTCGGCGCGGCGAGGACTCGGTGCCCGCGCGGATGGCGTTCCTGTTCATGCCGAACGGCGTGCTCCCCTCCGCGTGGACGCCGCCGGACCAAGGCCGCTCGTTCACGCTGTCGCCCACGCTGGAGCCCCTGACGCCGATCCGTGATGCCGTGACGGTGTTGACCGGGACGCACAACGCGAACAGTCACACCGGTGAGGGGCACTACGTGAAGACCACGGCGCTCCTGACCGGGGCGCCGGTCCGCAGGACGGGCGGCAAGGACCTGCGGTGCGGGATCTCCGTCGATCAGGTGGCCGCGCAGCGGCGCGGGAGCGAGACCCGGCTTCCGTCGCTGGAGCTCGGCATCGAGCCGCCACGGCACATCGTCGACATGGGCTACAGCACGGTCTACGGAGCGACGATCTCGTGGCGCGCGCCCGATCGCCCGGCCGTCAAGGAGACCCGTCCGCGCCTGGCGTTCGAACGGCTGTTCCGGAGCGCGAAGCTCGGCGGGCAGGCCGACCGGAGCGTCCTCGACGTCGTTCTGGGAGATGCCGCGCGTCTCCGGCAACGTCTCGGGGCGACGGATCGGACCAAGGTCGACGAGTATCTCGACGCCGTACGCTCGCTGGAACGGCGCATCGAACGGTTCGATCTGCGTGAGGAAGAGCGCGTCCAGGCTGCGATCGGAGGGCGGGACGTCCCCGGCGAGCCCCGGGACTTCTCCGAACACGTGCAGCTGATGTTCGACGTCGTCGAGCTCGCATTCCGGAGCGACACGACGCGGATCGTGACCTTCATGTACGGCAACGCGGTCTCGGGGCGCGACTTCTCGTTCCTCGACGGGGTCTCGGGCGGCCATCACCCGCTCTCGCACCACGAGAACGATCCCGAGAAGAAGGCCCAGTACCAGCGCATCAACCGTTGGTTCGTGCAGAGCTTTGCCGATCTCTGCACGCGGCTGCGCGCCGTTCCCGAAGGCGACGACTCGAATCTCTTCGATCGCACGATGCTGTTCTTCGGTTCGGGCATCCAGGACGGCAATCGGCACGACCCGAACGACCTGCCCATCCTGCTCGCGGGCGGCAGCGGTTGGGGCATCCGTCACCAGGGACACCTCCGCAAGCGTCGCCACACGCCGCTCTGCAATCTCTACGCAACGCTGCTCGACGCGTTCGGAGCGCCGGTCGACCAGTTCGGCGACAGCGACGGGCGGTTCGACGAGCTGCGGGGCTGACGGCGT
>JBEAPQ010000510.1:0-4001 GCA_041164325.1 Planctomycetota bacterium
AGAACGCGGCGAGTTGCACGTGGCCGGCGAGCGCGTGCCGAAGGTCCGGCTGACCGACGGCCTTCGATTCTCGCTCGGAGGCCACGTCGACATCCGGTACCGGCTTCCCAGCGCGCGGTCCTTGACGGCCCGGCTCGACCTGCAGGGAGGTGTCCAGATCGGCGGCGCGACCGCGTTGCTCTGGCTCAAGGATCGCGGGCGCGATGGGCGCATCTTGATCGGGCCCGGACCAGGCTCCCACATCCGCGTGACGGGTGCGTCGGGGACGGTCGAGTTGTTCGCCGGTAGCGACGGGCGCATCCGCGTCCGGGTGGACGGAGACGGCACGATCGATGGGGCCGCGTTCGAGGGCGAGCACCCGGTGGACGGCGGTGCATTCGTCGCGGCGCTGGGCGTGGGGTTCTCGGTCCATCCCTGGTCGCCCTCCGACGTGACGGCACCGCCGGCGTGAGCGGCCGATTCCGGCCCAACCCGGTCCGGGCGGGAGTTCTCCGAATATCCGGACCCGTGGTGCGCAGCGTGGCCTCAGGATGTCCTCGATCGCCATTCGTCGCCTCTGGCTGGCCTGTGCTGGCGCCCTCGTGACCGCCGGGTCGCTCCTCGTCGGGCAGGGGCCCGGTCGGGACGAGGGGCCGATCCAGCATCGCCAGAGCCAAGGCGTCGCCCACGAGATCGCTGGCCGGGTCGAACTCGGGGTCGCCGAGGCGGAACTCTCCGCCCGACTCGCGGCCGAGGAGTGGGCGCGCCGGCTGCTCGCGCGCCGCGCCGACTCTGCCGTTCCGAGCCGCTCGTGGCTTCCCCGCGGCGTCGGACGCCTCGTCCGCGAGGAGTGGTGGGCGGGCCTCGAGGTCGAGGGTCTCTACGCGGTCCGGAGCCGCAGGGTCGAGACCCGGGATCATGGCGGCTACGAGAGCTACCGATCCACGTGGGTCGTCTGCCCGGACGAGCCCGGTATGGACCGCGCGCTTGCGTCGCTGGGCGCGAGGATCGACGCCGTCGTATGGACCTGGCGGAACATCCTCCTGGGGACGCCTCTCTGGTGGGGTCTCTTGGCGCTCGCCCACGGGTGGTTCGACCGTGTGACCAGGGGATACATGCCCTGGCGAGGGCGGTTGGCCTGCGTTCTGATGGGGGCCGGCGGGCCGGTGGCCCTGCTCGTGTGGGGGTGCCTGTGATCCCCGAGTCGAGCATGCCTCCGCCGATCCCGGCGCAGCCCCGAACCCGACCCACTCCTGCGATGGAAGCCGATCGACCCCAGCCGCCGTCCTCCGAGGACGGAGCGATCCGCTGGGAGAGCTTCTATCAGCACTATCGGAAGCCGGGCTACGTGCCGGGCTACGAGATCCTGCACAAGCTCGGGGGCGGCGTCTTCGGCATCGTCTTCAAGGCTCGCAAGGAGTCGATCGGCAAGGACTACGCCATCAAGTTCCTGAAGGTCGACGACGAGGTGACGCGCGATGCCGTCGCGCGGGAGCTCGCGTCGGTGCGTCACTTCGCGCAGGTCGACCACCCGAACCTGGTGTCGATCGAAGATCGCGGTGAGGTCGATGGGATTCCGTATCTCATCATGGGCTACGCCGGTCAGGAGACGCTCCGCAGTCGCCTCGACGCCGGGCGGATGGACCGCGACGAGGCGATCCGGATCTTCGTCCAGGCGGCGCACGGCGTGGAGGCGCTCCACGAGCGCAGCCTGGTCCACTTCGACCTGAAGCCGGCCAACATCTTCCTCAAGGGAGACGTGGCGCGCGTGGGGGACTACGGACTTTCGAAGCTGGTGACGGAGTCGCGCCACTCGCTGTCGTTCGGTCGCGGCACTCCCTACTACATGGCCCCGGAGATGTTGAAGCGGCGCGGCGATGCCCGCAGTGACATCTACTCGCTCGGCGTGATCCTGTTCGAGTGCCTGACGGGTGACGTCCCGTTCAAGGGTGACTCCGAGTGGGAGGTCCTCCGGAAGCATGAGGAGGAACGTCCGCTGCTGCCGCACGGCGTGCGTGACCCGGAGCGGGCCGTGGTGCTGCGCTGTCTGGAGAAGGATCCGGAGGCGCGCTTCGGATCCGTGCGGGAGCTGATCGAGGCCCTGCGACTTGGCGATCGTTCCGGGGCATCCGGGGCATCCGGGGCGACGGGCTCGGGTTCCGCGCCGCCCGAGGTCTCCGACGTGCCTCCTCGCACTTCGGACGAGGGCGCCTCGGGGCCGGGAGAACGGTCCGACACGCTGGAGGCCAGCACGCCTGGTGGGGCGGTGGATGGCGCGTTCCGGGTCTTCGAGCTCCTCGTGCTGGGCGTCCTCGGTCCGGTCCTGCTGCTGAGCACCGGCCTGGGGCACCTGCTCGCCTTCCTCGTGCGTCTGCCGGGCCGCATCCTGGGGTCTGCGTTCGCCATTCTCGGCTACGTGTTGATCGTCTGGCTCGCCGTCATGGTGGTCTTCGGTCTGTTGGGCCTCGTGCGTATCGTGGCGTGATGGGCAGTGCGTACCCGCCGCCGATCGAAGACCTCCAGCGGATGGACGAGGCTGCGTGGACGGTCGTGCAGGAGCATGCGTTCCGCCGCGTCTACTACTTCGTTCGGAAGTTCACGAACGACCACCAGACGGCGGAGGACCTCGCGCAGGACGTGTTCCTGGGCGCGATCCGGGGCATCGATCGGTTCGATCCGGCGTTCACCCTGGACCAGTACCTCTTCGGCATCGCGCGCAACCGCGTCGTGGACCACCTGCGGAAGCACCGGCCGGTGCTGATGGGATCGAAGGATGAGAGCGACGGGGACGGGCAGGCGCGCGCCTGGATCGAGGACGTCGCGGCCGACGAGTCGATCGATCCGGCCGCGGGAGTCGTCGTCTCCGAGTCCTTGGCCCGGCAGCGCCGTGCGATGGGGGAGGTGCTGCGGGAGTTCGTCGGCGAGCTCTGGTCGGCCGGCGAGTTCCGGAAGCTGATGGTCCTCGAATACCTGTTCGTCTGCGGTGGTCGGAACAAGGAAGCCGCGGTCCGGTTCGGCTTCGAGGAGGAGAAGCACGTGGCTGGCATCAAGTTCCGGGCGATCGAGAAGCTGCGAGGGCTCGCGCGCCAGTGGGATCCCAACCACTCGCTGTTCATCGGGCTCTGGAAGCCGGGGGCGCGATGACGGGTGATGATCCGCAGGGCGACGATGCGCTGGCGTTCACACTGGCCAGCGTCTGGCGCGCTTTCCGGGTGTCATGTCCGCATCCGGACGTGTTGCGGGCGGCCCGCCTGGGTGGATTGCCAGCCGACGCAGCGGAGTTCGTCCGATTCCACCTGGAGGAGTCGGGGTGCCCCTACTGCAGTGCCGTCGCGGAGGAGTTCGACGTCCTGGATCACGAGGCCTCCCGAGCACGCGCGGAGGAGGTCGACTCGGCTCGGGATCGCGTCCTGCGGTCGACGATGACGTTCCTGCGTCGCGTCGACTCGTAGCGACGCGCCGAGTCCGCGGAAGCGCAGCGGACGAGGTTTTCTGGGGACGACGCGAATCTTCACGGGCTCGCACGAATCCACGGTGCGTGAGGCCGAGAGCCTCCCTACCTGGAGCGGAACAGAGCCATGTTGAAGTTGATCAAGTGGACCGTGCTCAGCACGGTCGTCCTCCTGGCCGGCGGCTTCTTGCTGTTCGGCAACCATTTCGGCAGCTACGTCGGGACTGCGGTCCACGAGGCGCGTCGTGGGGTCAGTGATTCGATTCCGATCGAATTCGAGCTCGAGAGGGCGCGGGACCTGATCGAGGCGATCGAGCCAGAACTCCACGAAGCGCGTCGCGAAGTTGCCCAGGCCGAAGTCGACCTGCAGAACGTCCGTGGCGAGGTGGAGCGCCTGGAGGTCGATGTGGAGATCGGAGCCCGCAAGCTCCGCACTGTGTCGACGTCGCTCGCGGGCGGCAGCACCGCGGGAAGCGTGCAGCTCACGGCCTTCGATCGTCGACGGGTGGAGTTCGACCTGGAGCGGACGTTCGACGCGTTCCGCAACCAGGAGGCGCTGCTCAGCGGCAAG
>JBEAPQ010000511.1:0-3215 GCA_041164325.1 Planctomycetota bacterium
GCGAGCGCTGCATCGACGCCGCCGATGCCGGCTGTTTCGCCAACGCAGAGCACGCGGTCGGAGGCCTGGCCGCCGATCGCAGTCCGCTGGAGCCCGTCCACGACGACGCGGTCGCCGTCGAGCGCGCAGCCGAGCAGGGACGCGACCTGCGACGCCGGCACGAGTCCGTAGCTGCAGGCGACCATGTCGGTCTCGACCGTCTCGTCGCGTCCGCCGATGCGCACCGTCACCGACCGGACGCGGTCGTCGCCGTCGGCGCGGACGATCCAAGCGTCCTGCGCGATGCGCGTGCGCCACAGCCGGGCGCCGAGGCCGAGCGCCTGCACGGCCTTCGCCGGATGGCGCCAGAGCCCGAGGCCGAACCGCACGAGCTCGGCGCGGGGCGCCTGTTCGAACACGCCGAGGACGTCCGCGCCCTTCGACCGCAGCGACGCTGCGACCGCCAGCAGGAGCGGACCGCTGCCGGCGACGACCACGCGCTCGCCCGCGACCGGGAGGCCACCCTTCACCAGGGCCTGCAGGCCGCCGACGCCGGTGACGCCCGGTAGCGTCCAGCCCGGGAACGGCAGGAACCGCTCGGTCGCTCCGGTCGCGAGGATGCAGCGCTCCGCGGTCCACGTGGACACGGCACCGCGCGCGTCGAGCGTGCGGACGACGACGCGGCCGTCCTCCGCGAAGCCCGCGTCGAAGACGGTGACGCCGGCGTGGAAACGTGCGCCGCCGCGCAGGGCTGCCCTCACGAACCGCGTCGCCAGGTGGGGCGGGCCGGTCCGCCGATCGGCCCGCCAGATCTGGCCACCCGCCTGCTGGTTCTCGTCGAGGACGTGGATGTGCCTGCCGCCGAACGACGAGGCGGCGTGTGCCGCTGCGGACAGTCCTCCCGGCCCGGCGCCGATCACGAGGATGTCGGTCTGGTGCTCAGCCATCGGTCCGCACCTCCATCCCGTCCCGGCACGGCACGAGGCAGGTCCGCGCCAGGAGACGGCCGTCGACGCGCGCCCGGCACTCGAAGCAGATACCCATGCCGCAGAGCGGCGCGCGCGGTTGGCCGGTCACCGACGTCCGGAAGCCCGGGCCGAGCCCGCGCGCCGCGCGGTGCTCGGCGATCGCGGCGGCCACGGTCGTGTCGAAGGGCACGCGGCAGACCTCGCCGTCGATCGTCAGGGCGACCTCGCCGCGCGGCTCGGGGATCGTGACATCACCCATGGGCAGCTCCATGGCTGGTGCCGTGCGCGAGGCGCTGTGTGTCGAAAGGCGTCGGGTCGATCGGAGGCGTCCTGCCGAGCAGGCGGTCCGCCAGGATGCGCGCCGAACTGAGCGACGTCGTGATGCCGACGCCCTCGTGGCCCGAAGCCACCCAGAGCCCAGGGCTGCCCGGCACGGGTCCGACGACCGGGAGGTTGTCCGGCGTCGCGGGCCGGAAGCCGGCCCAGGTCCGCAGGATCGGCAGGTCCGCAAGGCCAGGCAGGAACTCGATCGCGCGCGTCAGCATGCGCGCGAGGATCTCCGGTTCGACCACGGGGTCGTCTGTGTCGAGCTGGCGCGACGACCCGATCAGGATCTGGCCCGTCGCGCGCGGCTGGACGTTGAACGCGACCGACGTTCGTTCCCCGCCGTGCGCGCTCTTGAGGTAGCCGAGCTCGACGAGCTGGTGGTGGATGAAGCCCGGGCAGCGCGAGGTGATCGCGAGGTGGCCTTTCTTGGGCTGGATGACGAGGCCCGGCAGATCGACGAGCCTGGGCGTCGCGATGCCGGCCGCGACGATGACGACGTCGGCTTCTCTGCGCGCGCCGTCGGCGAGTTGCACCACGCCGTCTTCGCAGCGGGTGACGGGCGTCTGCTCGAACACCTGGGCACCGTGCCGTCGTGCCGTGTCGAGGAGGTGCGCGGTCGCCGTCGGCGGATAGACGACGCTGTCCTCCACGATGCGCAGTCCGCCGACGAAGCCGGGGCGGAGGTTCGGCTCGTGGCGGTAGAGGCCTGCCGCATCGACGACTTCGCTCGGGATGCCGCGCTCGGCGTAGAACGCGTGCCGTTGCCGGGCCGCCTCGAGCTCTTCCTCGTCGGCCGCGACCCACATCGTGCCGCACGGGTCACGCTCGACAGCGTCCGGAAAGACGTCGCGTAGATCGTCCCAGAGGCTGCGCCCGAGCCGCGTCAGCGCGAGCTGCGCTTCCGAGTCGTCGAGCACGAGGATGTGGCCCATGCCGGCGGCCGTCGCGCCCGACGCGATGCGGCCTGCCTCGATCACCTGGACGGCGACACCCGCCTCGGCGAGGCTCGCCGCGCAGGCCGCGCCGACGATGCCGCCGCCGACGACGATCGCTGTCCGCGGTGGTCGTGGATGCCCTTCGCTCACAGGCGGATGCCCTCGCGGAACGGGTCGTCTGCGCCGAGGAGCAGGGTCGACTCGGCGGTGACGTGCGCTCGGCCGGCGACCGTCGGCAGCACGCGGCCGTCACCGAGATCCCGCACGTGGCCGGTGAACCGCGAGCCGATGATCGACTCCTGCCGCCACTCCGCGCCCTCGACGAGCTTGCCGTCGGCGAACAGGCACGCGAGCTTGGCGCTGGTGCCGGTCCCGCACGGCGAGCGGTCGTACTCGAGGCCCGGGCAGAGCACGAAGTTCCGGCTGTCCGCGTCGTCGCGCTGCGCGGGGCCGAACAGCTCGATGTGGTCGATCTCGGCGCCGTTCGTGCCGGTGATGCCCTGGCGGACCAAGCCGCGGCGGATGTCCGCCGCGCATTCGGTCAGCGCGCGCAGCCGGCGCGCGTCGAGGTCCTGGCCGTGGTCGTCGACGAGGAAGAACCAGTTGCCACCCCAGGCCACGTCGCCGGTCACGCGACCGTGGTTCTCGGTCTCGACCGCAACGCGGTGCGCCGTGCGGTAGGACGGCACGTTCTCGACGGCGATCGAGCCGTCCTCGCGCGCCTCGATCCGCACGTCGCCGACCGGCGTCTCGATCGTGTGCCACGTTCCGTCCGCGTGGATCTTGCCGAGGTGCCGCAGCGTCACGCCGACGCCGACGGTCCCGTGCACGCACATGCCCAGGTAGCCGACGTTGTTGAAGAAGATCACCTGCGCGAGCGCCTCGGGTTTCGACGGCGGCAGCAGCAGCGCGCCGACCATCGCATCGAAGCCGCGCGGTTCGTTGCAGACCGCCGACCGGAAGCCGTCGTGCTGCGCGCGGAACACGCGGAGCCGTTCGGCGGCCG
>JBEAPQ010000512.1:0-3668 GCA_041164325.1 Planctomycetota bacterium
CCGGACATGGCGGCGCTCGTCATGCGGATGCTCGAAAAGGTGCCGGGCGATCGACCTGCGACCGCGGCAGAAGTTCGAGCGGAGCTCGAGGCGATTCGGCGCAAGCGACATGCGGATGTCCCGCGGGCGCGGCTGCGAACCCTGTTCCGGGACGAGATCGTCCTCGATACCGACGGCGCGGGCAGCGTCTTCGTCAGCCAGCAGGTCACAGTGGCCGTACCTCGTCAGGGGACCTCGTCCGCGCCGGTTGTGCCGACGCAGTTGCGGGACACGCCGCTGGAGCCGAGCATTCTCGTGCCCGCGGGCGGGGCGGCTCTCGTCGCGGGCCAGCTGCCGGACGACGCTGCCCCAGGGGCCCGGCATGCGGACACCGTGGTCGACGTCGCGCTGCAGCTGACGCCGGCGCCGGGTGACTCGGACGCGGACGGTGGCGGTCAGACCCACGACGAATCGGCCGTCGCGACGCGCGAAGAGGATCTCACCTCCGGTAGTCAGGGATTGGTCCGCATACCCAGCCCGCGCGTGCTCGAAGCGGCGATCGAGGCTCGGCGCCGCGCGCTCGAAGCCCGCGACGCCGCCCGACACGAAGCCGATACGCGCGTGGAGATCGCCGAGGATCAGCGTCGGCTCGCCCAGCAGGCTCCACCCGGTGCGGACGACGTCGAGGGGCGCGGACGCAAATCACTCGGCTCGCGCACGATCCTCGGCACCGGCGTGCCCGGAAAGCCGCGACGCACCTCCGGCAGCGACGATCCCGCGGCCTAGACAGCGACGCTGGTCGCCTCCGACTTGACAGGCTGCCGCGGCATTCTTTGTTCCCCGCTGCGCGCCGCCAGGCTCGGCGCGGGGAGGTTCCAACGATGACGGTTGCCACCGTAGAGACCCGGGCATTCCAGGCCGAGACCGCGAAGATCCTCGACCTGATGATCCACAGCGTCTACTCCAATCGCGAGGTGTTTCTTCGCGAGTTGATTTCCAACGCGTCGGATGCCATCGACAAGGTTCGTTTTCAGGCGCTCACCGATGCGAGCCTGCGTGACGCCGGAGATCACGACTACGCCATCGTCCTGCAGCCGGACGCCGAGGCCGGGACCCTGGTGATTCGCGACAATGGCGTGGGCATGACCTACGACGAGGTGGTCGAGAACATCGGCACGATCGCGCGCTCGGGGACGGCCGAGTTCGCGCGCCGGCTCGAGGAGGCCAAGGAAGCCGGCGACGTCGCGCTGATCGGTCGTTTCGGCATCGGCTTCTATTCGGCATTCATCGTCGCGGATCGCGTCGAGCTGACGACGACCTGCCACGGCGCCGACCACGGTGTGCGCTGGCATTCGAGCGGCGCGGGCGCGTACGAGATCGAGCGCACGGCGCCCGGCCCGCGCGGCACGACGATCAAGCTGTGGCTGAAGAAGCGTGACGAGGAAGACGACGCTTGGAAGGACTTCTCGCAGGCCTGGGTGCTTCGTGACGTGGTCCGTCGGCACAGCGACTATGTGGCCTTCCCGATCGTCCTCGAGACGCTCGAGACGCCCGACTCCGAGGAGGGGGCCGAGGCCGCTGCGCCCGAGGTCAAGCGCGAGACGCTCAATCGGCAGAAGCCGCTGTGGACGCGCGATCCCAAGGACGTCGGCGAGGAGGACCACGCCGAGTTCTATCGGCACTTGAGCCACGATTGGAACAAGCCGGTCGACCAGGTGCACTTCTCGGTCGAGGGGATGCACAGCTTCACGGCGCTACTCTACGTGCCCGATCGCGCGCCGGTGGATCTCTACGCGCGCGAGGGCCATCGCGGCCTCTCGCTCTACGTGCGCAACGTCTTCGTGATGGATCAATGCCGTGAGCTGTTGCCGGAGTACCTGCGCTTCATGCGCGGTCTGGTCGACAGCCCGGACCTGCCCCTGAACGTCTCGCGCGAGATGGTGCAGGAAGACCGACGGATCAGCGCGATCCGCAAGGTGCTGGTGAAGAAGGTGCTCGACCGCTTCGCCACGCTCGCGAAGGACCAACGGGAGACCTGGGAAAAGGTGTGGTCCGAGGTCGGTCCCGCGCTGAAGGAGGCCTTCCACTACGAGCCAGCGCAGCGGGAACGCCTCGAGCCGAGCCTGCTCTTCCGCACCACGCACGGGGATGGTTGGGCGTCGCTCGACGAGATCAAGGCGCGTGCCGGCGAGGGCGCCGACAAGCTGTACTACCTCACGGGCGACGATCTCACGACGCTGCGGAACTCGCCGCACCTCGAGGTCTTCCGGGACAAGGGTGTCGAGGTGGTGCTCTTGGTCGACCCGATCGATCAGGTGGCGCTGGTCAACGTTCCGGAGCTCGCCGGCCTCGCGCTGACCGACGCGGCCGATCCCTCGCTCGACCTCGCAGCGCTCGACAGCAAGGACGCGAGCGAAGCGGAGCAGGCGGATTCCGACGCGGATGGGCAGGTCGCCGCGCTGGCCACGGCCCTCACCGAGCAGCTCGCCGACGTCGTGGCCACCGTGCGTCCGAGCCAACGCCTGCGCGACTCCGCAGCCTGCTTGGTCGCCGGGCCGGACGCTCCGCCACCTGCGGTCGAGCGCATGCTGCGCGCGATGGGGCAGGAGACCCCGGAGCACAAGCGGACGCTCGAACTGAACCCGCGTCACCCGCTCGTGCAGCGTCTCGCGGCTCGCTTCGCCGCCGATGCTGCGGACCCGCAGGTCCGTGAGGTCGCCGAGCTGCTCGTCGATCAGTCGCTCATCGCGCTCGGCGAACGACCGCGTGACGTGGCGGCGTTCGCCAAGCGGCTGGCCGCCGTCGCGGCGGCGGCCGTCGGAGCCTGAGCGGAACCCTCAGACCAGAGGCAGCCGAACCCCCGCGTCACCTTTGGTGGCGCGGGGGTTCGCATTTCCCCCAACGTCCGAGTGCGGCGGGCCCGAAGGCCGAACGCGCTAGCGTCCGAGCGCGGCGTCGAAGGCCCAATCCAACCAAGGCAACACCGCCTCGATATCCGCCCGCTCCACGGTCGCGCCGCCCCAGAGCCGCAGCCCGGGAGGCGCGTCACGGTACGCGCCGAGGTCGAGGCCGACGCCCTCGGCGTCGAGCAGCGCCACGATCTTCTTCTGCAGGTCGCGCTGCGCGGCGACGTCCATCGCGAGGACCGCCGGGTCGCGGAACGCGAGACAGATGCTGGTGCACGAGCGGATGGCCGGATCCTCGGCGAGGAAGCCGTAGCGCGGGTTGCCCTCGATCCAGGCCGCAACCGCCGCAAGATTGCCTTCGGAGCGCCCGATCAGCGCCGACAGTCCGCCCACCGACTCCGCCCAGCGCAGACCGTCGAGCGCGTCCTCGACCGCGAGCATCGAGGGCGTGTTGATGGTGCTTCCGCGGAACAGGTCCTCGTTGAGCTTGCCGCCTTTGGTCATCCGAAAGATCTTCGGCAGTGGACGGTCCGGCGCGAACGACTCCAGCCGCGCGACCGCACGGGGCGAGAGGGCCAGCATGCCGTGCGCCGCTTCGCCGCCGAGAACCTTCTGCCAGGACCAGGTCACCACATCGAGTCGCGACCAATCGAGATCCATCGCGAACGCGGCGCTGGTCGCGTCGCAGATCACGACGCCCTCGCGCTGCAGCGGCACGAAGTCGGCGTTCGGCACGCGCACGCCAGCAGTGGTGCCGTTCCACGTGAAGACCACGTCGCGGGT
>JBEAPQ010000513.1:0-6144 GCA_041164325.1 Planctomycetota bacterium
ACGCCGCTGCTCGATCGGGTCAACCGCTCGATGCGGTCGGCGTCGACCTCGTAGCGATAGAGGTCGCGCTCGGACAGGAACAGGAACTCGTCCTGCCCGGTCGGGGACCAGAGGAACGAGGTGATGCCGGCGTAGCGCGGCGCCTTCTCGTCGTCGGCGTCGGTGTCCTGCACGCGGGCGTCGGCGTCCATGTTCCGCTGCGCCTGCGACGGCTCGGCGGCGGCTGCGGGCTCCCCGCTCTTCTTGGCGGCCTTCGCGGCCTTCTCGTCGCGGTCGGCGTCGACGCGGCGCGCGGATCGCTGGAACGGCGCCATCAACGCCACGTCCGTCAGCCGCTGGACCTGCCCCGTCGCGAGGTCCAGCAGGTAGATGTCGTTGCCGTGGCGGCGCTCGACGAACGGACGGTGCAGCCACGCTGCGAAGCGGCCGGAACGCGAGACCGCCATGCCGCTCGCCGAGGGTCCGAACAGCCCCTTCTCGGGGAAGAGCTCCTCGAGCGTCAGCTTGGCCTCGGCGGTGGGCTCGGGCTCCTGGGGAGCGGGCGCCGTCTGGCTCGGGGCAGGGAGGGTGAGCAGGGCCAGCGCAAGGCCGGCAAGTGCGGTGCGTTCCATGGGGTCGGAAGAGGGGGGCAGGAACATAGCCGATGGCCGCGCCGACCCGAGCCTGGACGGTGGGCTCTTGCGAGGGTTCGGGCGCACGACGGCAATTCCCGGGTCGGGGCCCCGTTCGCGCCCGCATGGCCACGCTGCACACGAAGGGAGAGATCGGGCGTCGTCGGCTGCCTGCGATCCCGGACGTGGGCCGGCTCGGGCCCGCCACTCCGGTCGATCGGATCGCGGCTCTGGTGGGACGCACGCCGCTCCTGGAGATCCGCTACCGGCTCGACGGTCGCCCGCGACGGGTCTACGCGAAGTACGAAGCGATGAACATGACGGGGTCCGTCAAGGACCGGATGGCGGCCCACATCCTGCGGCGTGCGTACCAGCGCGGGGAGCTCGAGCCCGGCGACTGGATCAGCGAGTGTTCGAGCGGCAACACGGGAATCGCGTTCGCGGCGCTCGGTCGCGCGCTCGGCCACCCGGTCCGCATCTTCATGCCGGAGTGGATGAGCTGCGAACGCAGGGCGCTGATCCAGAGCCTCGGCGCCGAGGTCGTGCTCGTGTCGGCGGACGAGGGCGGGTTCCTCGGCGGCGTGGCGCGGGCGGCGGCGGTGGCGGACGGACGTGACGACGTGTTCCTGCCGCGGCAGTTCGACAACCCCGACAACTGCGAGGCGCACGAGCTGACGACGGGCGTCGAGCTCCTGTCGCAGCTGGCCGCGTTCGAGAGGCGGCCGCGTGCCTTCGTGGCCGGCGTGGGCACCGGAGGCACCGTGATGGGTGTCGGCCGGGCGCTGCGAAGGCTGTTCCCGGACTGTCGCATCCACCCGCTCGAGCCGTCCAACTCACCGACGCTGCGCGTGGGTTGCTGTGTCGGCATGCATCGCATCCAGGGGATCTCCGACGAGTTCGTGCCGTCGATCCTGGAGCTCGACGAACTCGCGCCGATCGTCGACGTCGACGATGGTGATGCGATCCGGCTCGCCCAGAAGCTGGCGCGCGACCTCGGGCTCGCGGTCGGGATCTCGTCCGGGGCGAACCTGCTCGGCGCGATCCAGGTCGCCGATGGGCTCGGTGACGAGGACAGCTGCGTCGCCACGCTGTTCTGCGACTCGAACAAGAAGTACCTGTCGACGGACCTGCTCGGCGACGAGCCGGCCCGCGACGGTCACTGGACGCAGCGGATCGAGTTCGACGCGTTCGCGGCGGTGCGCTGACGCGGCAGCGTTCAGCCGGCGAGCACTTCGTCCAGGATGTCCATCGCTGCGTCGAGGTCGGCTTCGTCGATGACCAGGGGCGGAGCGAGCCGGATGGTGTGCACGTGCGTCTCCTTCGCGAGGATCCCGCGCATGCGGAGTGCCTCGCAGAACCGCCGGGCACCGCCCGCCGCGGGCAGGAGCTCGATGCCTGCCCAGAGGCCTGCGCCGCGCACCTCGGCGATCCAAGGCGACCGGATCGCCCGCAGCCGCGCCAAGAAGCGCTCGCCCAGTCGGGCGGAACGTGCGACGAGGTCCTCCTCGACGAGCACGTCCAGAGCCGCTTCGGCGACCGCACAGGCCAGCGGGTTGCCGCCGTAGGTCGACCCGTGCGTGCCGGGCGTGAAGACCTGCATCACTTCGTCGTCGGCGAGGAAGGCCGACACCGGGTAGAGCCCGCCGGAGAGCGCCTTGCCGATCGTCACGGCATCGGCGCGGACACCTGCCAGCTGGTGCGCGAAGAGGGCGCCGGCACGCCCGAGTCCCGACTGGATCTCGTCACAGATCAGGAGCGCCCCGTGCTGATCGCAGAGGGCGCGCAGGCCCGGCAGGAAGTCCGGAGGCGGCACGATGACGCCGCCTTCACCCTGGATCGGTTCGACGAGGACGGCGACCACCTCGTCGTCGAAGGCGTTCCGCACAGCATCCAGGTCTCCGTACGGCAGGACCTGGAAGCCGGGTGCGAACGGCCCGAAGTGCGCGCGGCTCTCGCCGTGGGAGAAGCCGACGATCGTCGTCGTGCGGCCGTGGAAGTTGCCGTCGAAGACGAGGATGCGCGCCCTGCCGTCGTGCACTCCCTTCCGCTCGTAGCCCCACTTGCGGGCCGCCTTGATCGCGGTTTCCACCGCTTCGGCGCCGGTGTTCATCATCAGCACGCGCTCGTAGCCCGACAGCGCGGCGAGCTTGGCGCAGAACGGGCCGAAGCGGTCGTTGTGGAACGCGCGGCTGGTCAGCGCGAGCGTGCGCGCCTGGTCGATCAGGGCTTCGACGATGCGCGGGTGGTTGTGTCCCTGGTTGACCGCCGAGTAGGCCGCGAGGAAGTCGAGGTAGCGGCGGCCGTCGGTGTCCCAGACGAACGCCCCTTCACCCCTGGCCAGGACGACGTCGAGCGGGTGGTAGTTGTGCGCCGCATACCGTTCCTCGAGTTCGAGGCAGCGACGGTCGTCGGTGGTTTCGCGCATCCGGTCCTCCCGCGGGGCGATCCCGCGGACTGTACATCGGCTCGACAGGCAGCAGGGGCTGAGAGACTGTGACTTTATTGAGTCACGGCCTCTCACGCGGCCGCGGAGCGGCCGCCAAGCAAGCACGTCAGAGCCTGTGGACTGATTTCGTCGCAGGCTCTCCCGCAGCCGCGGAGCGGCTGCCAAGCAAGCAAGTCGCAGCCTGTAGACTGATTCCTTCACAGGCTGCCAAAAAGTCCCGGCTATCGCGCGACGTAGGTCCCGCCGTGTGACTCGGCCAGCTCGCGGAGCAAGGGCGATTCGCCGCCGAGCGCCACGGAGTGGATGCGCACACGGCGGTAGCGGTTGGCTTCGCCGATCGCGGCCAGGATGGCCCGCGGTGCCTGGACTTCTCCGGCCGACGGCTGACCGTCGCTGAGCACGAAGATCTCGTCCGGTCCGTCCTCGACGATCTCGCCGAAGCGCGCATCGTTCAGGTTCAGCGCGGCGTCGAGCGCGCCCCACAGGTTGGTGCCGCCCTCGGCTGCCAAGCCGCCGAGCATCGCGTGGAGCGCCGCGCGGACCTGGGGCGTCGGCGGAACGAACCGGTCGTTCCAGCGGGCGGCGCGGCCCGAGAACGGGATGACGACGAACCGCGCGTCCCCAGGTAGGTTCCGCACGGCGGACTCGAGCTCGTGCTTGGCCCATGCGAGCCGGCTCGCAGGCTCGCCGTCGTCGGGTCGTGCCGAGGTTCCGCTTCCCTGGGGCAGCGGCGCGAGCGGAGCCTTCATGCTGCCGGACACATCGATCAGGAAGGCGATGTGACTGCCCCGGACGGCGATGCCGAAGAACCCTGCGCTCGTGGCGCCTCCGTCGGCCCGCCGCTCGACGCGCGGCGCGACCTGGAAGCCCGTGCCGTGCTGTTCCCAGAAGCGGCGCCAGCCGGCCACGTCGTCGGCGGCGGCGAGGCGCGTGCCGGTCAGCGAGCAGAGCACGTCCGTCGCACGGTCGCGGAGTGGGAGCGCGCGTCGGTCCCGGTCGCGGCGGCAGCGGTCGAGCACATCGATCAGTGGGGGGATCGCGCGTGCGGTCCGGACTTCGCCGAGCAGCTCGACGAGGGCGAGGTCCGTACGCCAGTCGTCCGAGCGACCGAGAGCCTGGATCGCGGACGTCGTCGCGCGAAGGGCGGCGCCCGGGTCCGCGCTGGCTCCCGCCTGCTTGAGCACGCGGTGGGTCGTGCGCGCGACGGCGTGGAGGACCAGCGCGTCGTCCTCGACGTCGAGCCTTTGCGCGAGGTCGTCGAGAGATGCGGGGTGGCTCCGGACGGCCAGCGCCTCGGCGGCGGCCAGGCGGACGAGGCGGTTGCGGTCGCCGAGGTGCCGTTCGACGAAGACGCGGATCACCGGGCGCTTCGATCGGCCGAGTGCGCGCACTGCGGCGACGCGGACGGCGACATCGCTCTGGCTGGGAGCGGAGGCCGCGATCAGCGTGTCGAGGACAGCCGCGTCGTCGAGTTTCCCGAGGGACTTCTCGGCGAGCCCGCGGACCGTGGCGGAGGAGAGTTCGGGGCGGACGGGCGTGCCGTCCATCCCGGTGCTCGCGAGGTGCAGGAGTGCCGCGGCGACTTCGACGCTCGGTCGCTTGGCGGCGGCCTCGATCCACGGCGTCAGTTCGTCGGCAGTGGTCTGGCCGTTCTCCCAACGTCGTGCCTGTCGCGTCAGCTCGCGTGCGACATCCCCCTCGACCTGCTGGGCGGGTGCGACCGCCACGGCAAGAAGGCCCAGGAACAGGGAGTGGAGGAACCGACGCATCGCCAGCCGACAGACTACCAAGCCTCGCCGCGGCGTGGCGCGGTCACGCACCCTTGCCGCGCCGATGCGGCGGCCTATCGTCCCGCACCCCAATGGTTTCCGCCGACGACCCGATCACGATCCGCCTCCTCGACCTGTTCCGCATCGGGCCAGGGCCGAGCTCCAGCCACACGGTGGGGCCGATGCGTGCGGCCGGGATGTTCCGGCGGCACTGCCTCGCGGCGGGGGTCGTGCCCGCTCGGCTCCAGGTCGAGCTGCGTGGGTCGCTGAGCGCGACCGGGCACGGACATGGGACGGACCGCGCGGTCCTCGCCGGTCTCTGTGGTTTCGAGCCCGAGGAGGTCGATCCGGACGCGTTCTCGGTGCTCGACCAGACCCTCGCTGCCGAACCATCGGTGGGGTGGGGTGACGTCCGGGTCCGGCTGCATCCGGACGACGTCGTGTTCGCGGACCCGCGGCAGGTGTCCGAGGACTTCCTGCCGCACCCGAACACCCTCGTGCTCCGCGCGTTCGGGGCGGACGACAGCCTGTTGGCCGAGGAGTCGTGGCTCTCGGTCGGCGGCGGCTTCGTGCAGCGCACGGGCGATGAGGGTGGCAAGCGGCGTCCGCCGAGCCCGCCGGTCGCGCCGTTCTGGAGCGGGCGGACGCTGCTCGAACAGGCGCGCGTGCACGGTGGGCTCGGTGCCGTCGTGCTCGCCAACGAGCGCGCGTGGGAAGAGGAGCCCGGCCAGCTCGAGGCAGGACTGGACCGGGTCTACGAGGCGTTCCGGGCGTGCATCCGCCGAGGTCTGCGCCATACCGGCGAGCTGCCCGGCGGACTGGGCGTCGTCCGGCGCGCGAGCCACCTCAACGCCCAGGTCGCGACCGGCCGCGTCGAGCCGTCCTACCGGATCATCGCGCAGGCCCAGGCCTACGCGTACGCGATCAACGAGGAGAACGCCGCTGGCGGGCTCGTCGTGACCGCGCCGACCAACGGGGCGGCCGGCATCTTCCCGGCCACGCTGATCGAGGCGGTCGACCGGCTGCACCTCGACCGTGATGCCGTGCACCGCGCGATCGCGACGGCGGGCGCCGTGGCGATGGTCATCCAGGCCCACGCCAGCCTCAGCGGCGCCGAGGTCGGCTGCCAGGGCGAGGTCGGCAGCGCGACGGCGATGGCCGCCGCGGCCCTCTGCGAGATCCTCGGTGGCGACGTCGATCAGGTCGAGCGAGCCGCCGAGATCGGCCTCGAGCACAACCTCGGTCTGACCTGCGATCCGATCAAGGGTCTCGTCCAGGCGCCGTGCATCGAGCGCAACGCGATGGGCGTCGCGAAGGC
>JBEAPQ010000514.1:0-3299 GCA_041164325.1 Planctomycetota bacterium
GAGGCCGTTCGGGGCCGACACAAACGCGTGCGCAATCGGCTGGCAGCACGACTCGGACCGTCGCTGGAGGATCTGTGAACCGACTCGAGTCGTTGGTCCGAGAAGTCCGGGCTCTGGCGCCTCCTTCCTGGGAGTCGTTGCGGCAACGCGCACCTCGGCGCAGGACCGCTGGATGGCCTCCGAGACGTCTCGGCGTCGCGCTCCTGCTGCTCGGAGCCGCGCTCCTCTTCTGGACGGCCTTCCGGGAAGGGGCGGCGGCCGTCCCCTGGCAGGCGTCTGCCTTCCCGACCCCCTCGCCGATCAGCCTCGAGGAAGACGTGTGGGTCCAAGCGTCGCCCTACGACGGACGCTTCGAGACGGACGCGGGACCGTTCCTCCTCGACGACGCGACGTTCATTGCGGAGAGAGTCCACGGTGGGCTGGCCGTCCGCTTCACGCTTCTCGGCGGCTCGGGAGTGTTCGCGGGTTCGCCGCCCGCGGAGATCGAGCGTGGCTCGCCGCGCCTCTTCGAGGTGGAGGGCGGGGCCGCGCCTCTCGTCAGAGCGTTGGTCTTGCGCGAGCCGGAGGAGCCCAACCCCGTAGGGGTGGTGTCAAGTCGGCCGTCCGAGGGGAATGAGGCCCGCACGCTGCATCTGCGCGCAGTGTCTCGCGGATCGGCAGCCGGCATCCTTGTCGATGCGCCCCTGCGCGTTCTCTACCGCGTTCCGGCTTCCGAAACCCGCCACGAGCTGTTCGTGCGGACCAACGCCGGAGGGGACGCGGAAGCCTTGCTTCCGCCCAGTGCATTCGACATCGAGGTTCACGAGGCGCTTCCGTCCGGTTCGGCGTGGGTTGCCCGACCTGTTCCGATCAGCGACCTCGCAGGACGTAGTCCGCTGCTCCCTGCCCACGTGCGCTTCTTCGTCAGGCGGCCGCTCGTCGCGCAGGTCCGCGGCGTGGACCCGACTGCCGCGGTGGGATGCGGTGTCCTGCACGTGCAGGAGGCTCTCGCCGGGCGGCCGATCGACTTCTCGGCGGTGAATCAGCAGGTCCCTGTAGATGAGAGCGGGCAAGCCCTCATTCCGGAGGAGTTGTTCCAGTTCGTGCTGCGCGCCGAGAGCGAGGGGAGGATCAGTCGTACAGTCCTGCTGCGTTCCGGCGATGTGGACAGGATCGAACTATCGATCGACCAGCCCGTCGAGCTCCGCGGCCGCGTCGTTGGGCCTCGTGGCGCTCCGGCGCAGGGAGGCCGTGTCCAGTGGCTGCACGCGATTGGCTGGGGAGGCGTTCAGGACCGCGGGACCCAGGCGGAAGAAATCCAGGAAGTCGAGATCGGAGAGGACGGTCGTCTCCGGGCAGCGCGAATCGCGTCGCAGACCGTCGGAGGGCCGACTTCGATCGCGGTGGTCGTGGATGTGCCCGGTCGCCCCGTGCTGCGCCGAGACATCCTGGTGCCGGCCGATGTGCGGTACTTGGAGTGGGAGTTCGTTCTCGAGGAACCACGGATCTTGGGTGGATGTCTCCGGTCGGCGGAAGGGCATCCGATGGCCGGACTCACGATTGTCGCTGTGCGCCGCGGCGACGAACTGGGTCGCGCGACGACCGGGATCGACGGAGAGTTCGCAGTGGGCGCCTTGCCCTCGGGCTCTCTCGACTTGGAAATCCGCGATGCGGCCGGTTTCCTGCTCGAGACGCGTCGGGGCGTATTCGCTGGCATGGAGCCACAGGAATTCCGGATGTGGCCGCAGGGGGACTTGGTCGGGACCGTGGTGGGGCTTGGCGGCGCCAGCGTTCCTGGGGCCCTCATCTCTGTCGTTCGGGACCTGGACGTGGAGCCGACAGACGTCGCGCCGATTCACCGCACGGTGAAGTCCGATGCGCAGGGGGCATTCTCGATCCAGGACCTGCCGAGCGGGACCTACACCGTGCTCGTGCCAGGTGGAGAGCGAACGACGGCGGTTGTGGGGGGTGATCCGGTCGAAGTCCACGCGCCGGCCGCAGCGGCGCGGTGAGCGGCGGCGGCCCGGCTCTTTGTGACCCGGCTGCCGTGCATCGGACGTCAGAACGCCACCTTCTGCTCCTTTCCTCCGCCGATTCCATGCACCGCATCACTCTCATCTTGTCCTCGGTCGTCACCGCTTCGCTGGCTCTGCCCGCTCAGAGTGGTTGGACCGCGCCGCAGTTGCTCACGTCGATCAACACCACGGCGTCGGACACGGCTCCGCATCTCTGGGTCGACGATCTCACCTTGCACTTTGCCTCCTTTGCGAGCGGCAATTGGGAGATCTGGTCGACGACGCGTCCCGCCCGCGACCTTCCGTTTGGGCAACCGGTCCTCGAGTCGGCGCTCGGCTCCTCGGGCACCGACAGCAATCCGTTCCTGACCGCGGACGGACTTGAGATCTACTTCGAGACAACCCGGACCGGGCGACTTGGCGGGTTCGACCTGATGAGGGCGACGCGGCCATCTCTCGGCGCTCCGTGGAACACCCCTTCGTTCGTGACCGAGCTCAACACGACGGCGTCGGAGTTCGCAGCATCACTGACTGCCGATGGTCTCGAGATCTACTTCCTGACGACCGGGTGGGGAGTGCCCTACGCGCCCAACAACTCCGTCGTCGTCGCGACGCGGGCCGATACGAACAGTCCCTTCGGTGCTCCGGTCCTGGTGCAGGAGCTGTTCGCGACACAGGGAACGAGTGACACGCATCGCGACGTTCACGTGTCTCCGGACGGACTCTCGATCTGGTGCACGCGCTACGAGTCGGCGGCGCGTCGGATCAACGTCCAGTTCGCGACGCGCCCGGATCGTCAGAGTCCTTGGAGCGTTCCCCAGGTTCTGACGGAGTTCGCCAATGTCGGCACACTTCAGGGTGTCTACAGCTTCTCGGTTTCCGCGGACGGATCGGAGGCGATCCTTGCAGCCGGCTTCGCGACCAGCGCCGGTTCCCAGGAGCTCATGTCGAGCACGTTCCAAGGCCTGACCAAGACTGGGATCGCCTCGATCGGCTCTGTCGCGAACCTGACCTACGTCGATCCTGGATCGGCTGGTCAGCCCTACGCTCTCAGTCTCTCTCTCGGCAACACGGGCTTCTCCCTGGGGGGACGGTCCGTGCCGGTCGATGCGGACTGGTTGTTCGGTCTGATGCTTGGCGTTGACTTCGCGCCCTTCACGTCAGGATTTGCCGGCACGCTGGACCTGCAGGGCCGAGCCGTTGGATCGGTCTCCAGTCTCTCTACTGCCCTCGCCGGCACGACGATGTACGGGGTCGGTTTCACGCTCGATGCATCGGCACCTTTCAACGTGCGCACCATTTCCA
>JBEAPQ010000515.1:0-18881 GCA_041164325.1 Planctomycetota bacterium
CCCGAGCCTGCACCGTGCCGCCGGATCTTCCCCTACGACGTCGGTGCCGACGGCGACGTGGATCTCGTCACCGCGGACCCAGAGGTCCGCGTGCTGATCCGCGACCTCTACGGCCGCTACCGGGACGAGACGGCGAAGCGGCTCGCACGGGAGGTCGTGGAAGCGCGCACGCTCGTCGCTCTCGACGCCGACGATGACGGCGACATCGACGCCGTCCTGCTGCACGGCACGCGCCCCGATGAACTCTGGCTCGACGACGGGCGCGGATGCCTCGTGCCGGCTGCCGAGGGGTTCCTCCCGGAGGCGCGCTCGAACGCCGGAATCCGTTTCGACATCGACGGGGACGGAACCCTCGATCTCGTCGTCGTCGGCAGGAACGGCATCCACTTCCAGATCGTGCGCGGCAGCCGCCTGATCGAGGACGGTGCCCGCTTCCTGGCCACGGCCTCCCCGAAGAACCTCGCCGATGTCCGCGCGTTCGACATCGACAACGACGGGGACCTCGACCTGCTGCTCGGCGGCCCGACCGGGATCACGCCGCTCGTCCGCGACGAGCTGGGGATCTTCGCGGCCGACGCGAAGACGTGGTTCGCGGAGGGGTGAAGCCGGTCACTCTTCGTTGTCGCGCCCGCCGAGAAGCCCACTGCGGACGAGCCAGTAGACGAGCTGGGAGGCTGCGACGAGGGTCGCGGCGAGATAGGTGAAGCCCGCGGCGTAGAGCGTCTTGCGGACACCTTCCATCTCGTCCGCCGCGACGAGCCCGGAGCCCTCGAGGATGCGGATGGCCCGCGCGGACGCGTCGAACTCGACGGGCAGCGTGACGAGGTGGAACAGCAGCGTCGCGCCGAAGAGCACGAGGCCGAACACCATCAGCGCCTGCGCGGAGAGCAGCATGCCGAACAGGAACATCGGCAGCGCGAGGGAGTTCACGAGGTTGACCGGACCGACCAGCGCCGAGCGGAGCTGCAGGGGCTGGTAGGCCTGCGCGTGCTGGATCGCGTGCCCGACCTCGTGGGCTGCGACGGCGACCGCTGCCGCCGAGCGGGCGTTGAGCACCTCCGTCGACAGGCGCACGGTCCGACTCGTCGGGTCGTAGTGGTCCGACAGCATGCCGGGCACGGACTCGACCCGGACGTTGTGGAGGCCGGCGCTGCGCAGGATCAGCTGGGCCGCCTCGGCCCCCGAGATCCGCGACCGGAGCCCGACCTGCGAGTAGCGCGCGAACGTGCCCTTCACCTGCCACTGCGCGTAGAGCGCGAGCAGCAGGAACGGGCCGACGTAGAGGAAGTAGAGGGGGTCGAACGTGAAGAAGAACGCGATCATCGGTGCCTGCTCCCCTCCTACGCCGCACTGCGGCGGAGAGCCAGGCGCCAGTCTACGCGCGAAGGCGGGACACACTCCCGGCCGGACGTGGGCGCCCCGAACCTGCCGGGACGGTTTCCCGGCTCACCGCCGCGCTGCGCGCAGCGCGGCGGCGGCGGGCCGTCGAGGGCGGTGCCGCGACCGCCGAACGACCAAGTCAGGGGCTGCAGGCTGACTCGCTCACGGCGACCGACCGATCGGCCCGCGAGCACGTCACCGGCGGCGCCGGCTGCGCGACCCGCCGCTGTCGCCCGCAGAGTCGCGGTTCGATCCCGCCTCCAGGACACCGGCACCGAACGCGTCGCTGCTGGCCGGAGCGATCTCGATCTCGAGCGCCACGTCCGCCTGCGCTGCACGGCGCGGTCGGGCTGGCCGCGGGGTCGGAGCCTCGTCATCACGGCGCGGCCGTCGGTCGTCTCGCGTGCGAGCCGGGCGATCGTCTCTCCCACCACGGGCCGAGCCTCGCTCCTCACGCGGCGCGCGGTCCCGGCCCCGATCGTTCGCACCACGCTCGGCCTCCCGCTCGTCGCCGCGCTCCGCGCTCGCCGCCCGGGCGTCTTCCTTGGGCTGCATGACGATCTTGCCGTCGACGACGACGCGGGCCTTCCCGGACGACGTCTTCTGCATGTGCGTCAGGATCTCGCGCTGGATCCCGGCGTCGAGACGCGTGATCAGGCTGACCGCCTCGCCTTCGGTGCCGGCCCGGCCGGTCCGACCGACGCGGTGGATGTAGTCCTCGAGTGCGCGCGGCATGTCGAAGTTGATCACGAGTCCGATGCTGCTCACGTCGATACCGCGCGCGGCCACGTCGGTCGCCACCATGATCCGCGTCTTGCCGCGCGAGAACGCCTGCAGCACGACGTGGCGGGACTCGGCGCTCTTGTCGCCGTGGATCGAATCCGCAGGCAGGCCGACGCGCTTGAGCTTGCGCCCGAGCTCCTCGGCGCGCTTCTTGGTCTTCACGAAGACGAGCACCGTGCCGTCACGCCGGCGCAGCAGCCGCTCGAGCCACGGCTCCTTCTCGGTCGCCGACATCGTCTCGAAGCGGTGCGTGATCGTCGACGCAGCCTCCGAGCGCTGCCCGACCTGGACGCGCTCGGACATGCCGAAGTAGTCGCGGACGAGACCTTCGACCTCGCCCGGCATCGTCGCCGAGAACATCAGGTTCTGCCGCTCCTGCGGCAGGCGTGCGAGGACGCGGCGGATCTGGGGGATGAACCCCATGTCGAGCATCCGGTCGGCCTCGTCGAGAACGAACATCGCGACGCGCGACAGGTCGACCGAGTTGCACTGCATCAGGTCGATCAGACGACCCGGGCACGCGACCAGCACGTCGACGCCGCGCTTCAGCGCGGACTCCTGGATCGCGATCGGGATGCCGCCGAACGCGGTGCGGACGTGGAGCCCGGCGAACTGTGCGTAGACGCGGAGGTTCTCGGCGACCTGGACGCAGAGCTCGCGGGTCGGCACGAGGATCAAACCTCGGAGGCCTGGCTCTCCCCCGACGAGGCTGTCCAGCATCGGCAGGCCGAAGGCTGCCGTCTTGCCGCTGCCGGTCTGGCCGAGCGCGATGACGTTCTTGCCCGCCTGGACGAGCGGGATCGCGCGGGACTGGATGTCGGTGGGGTTCGCGTAGCCGGCTTCGGCCACGCCCTTCAGGATGGGCTGCTTCAGCCCCAGGTCCTGGAAAGTCACGGTGTCTTGAGCACTCACTCTTTGGATTCTCTCGTTCTTGCGGATGAGGCCCGGAAGGAGGGATTCACCCCGCTCTCTGCCTGATCGGCCGCAGGTCGGCCGACACCTCGGGGACTCTCGCCGCATCGCGGGAGAGTCGTGCGAGGCCGCTCCGACTGGAAACCGTCAAGGCCATCGGCGGCTGCTCGGCAAACGCAATCGTCGGGATGCAGCCACTGCGACTTGCTCTCGGGCTCTGATACCCGGGCGCCGCGCGCGGCATGGTCGACGTCTCTTGCGAAGCAGGACTCCTTGGGGGCCGTAGGACGACCGCTCTTCATGGTGGCCCATCGGGCCGAGCGATCGGGAGGTTGAAGATCTCTTGCGCGGGCGGCCCTCCTGCCACCCTTCGGCACCGCGGGTTCCACGGCGGGGAGCTTCTGGCTCACACCCGGGTTCGCGGCGCAGTTCGAGGCGAGAAGTGTAGGGACGGGGCTGGTGCCGCGGCAAGCCCCGGCAGGCTCTGGGAATCAGGAAGCAGCGCCGCCCAGGAGGCGGCGGGAGAGCCCGGTCTGCAGGACCCAGTCGGGGTCGAGCCGGGACTTGAGGTCGCGGAACGTGGCCACGGCTTCGGCACCGTGGATCCGCTCGAAGGACGATCCGACGAGGGTCGCATCCTTCGCGTAGTAGAAGCGTCCTCCGGCATCGAGGACGACGTCGGCCATCCGGTGCGTGAGGTCCCACAGGGCCTTGCGGCCCGCTGCCGACGACGGCACGCCGAAGTCCATCGCCATCGAGAATCCGTCGAGCCCGTGGGTCATCAAGAACGGATCAGGGCGGTGCCGCTTGAGCACGCCGAGGTAGGGCACGATGCGGGCCTTCTGCGCCATCTCGACGACGGTCCGCAGCACGCGGTCCGCGCTGTCTTTCGGGACGAACGGCTGGAACTGGATCAGCCCGCCCGGCCGGACCATCCACTGCCAGCGCGGCACGTAGTCGAGCAGGAAGTGGAACGCGCCGTGCGTCTGCGGGTAGGGCGACGCGCGCCCTTCGCCGTAGCCGGCGCGGTACTTCATCGCGTTGACGAACGGCACGAGGCCGAAGTGGAACGCGCACCACATGCCCGGCCAGATCCAGCCCTTGGGCACGACACCGAACAGCGTCGACGGGACGTCCTGGCGTTCGGCCGGCAGCAGCGCCTCCCCCTCCGGGTCCTCGCCCGGACCGTACTGGTCCGCGCGATGCATGACGCCGCGACCGAGCCCCGCGCCGCGCGCGTGGAGGTCGCACCAGCCGACGAGGTAGTCGGCGCGCTCCCGCAGGTCCTCGAGGATCCCGAGCCCGTCCTCGAGGCTCCGCATCGGGATGCCCCAGACGCGGAGTCGGCCGCTGTGGACCTTCTTCAGCTTCACGGTCAGTTCGGTGAACGCGCCGAGCATGCCGAAGCCCGAGATCGCAGCGTGGAACACGTCGGCGTTCTCGGTGCGGCTGCAGTCGAGCGTCTGGCCGCGCGGCGTGACCAGCCGGAACGACTGGACGTGGTCGCCGAAGGTGCCGACGGCGAACGCGTTCTTGCCGTGGATGTTCATCGACGCGGCGCCGCCCATCGACACCTGCATCGTCCCCGGCACGACCGCCGGCCAGTAGCCGTGCGGGATCGCGTGCCGCCACAGGTCGCGGATCCGCACGCCCGGCTCGACGCGGGCCAAGCCGGTGGCCGGGTCGAACGACAGGATGCGGTTCATCCCCGACAGGTCGAGCACGCGCCCGCCGTCGTTGGTGGCCGCATCGCCGTAGCTGCAGCCGCTGCCCCGGAGGGCCAGCCCGCCCGCGCCGTGCCGTTCCGCCAGCGCCTCGGCGACCTGGTCGGCGTCGCGGGGCCGGAACACGGAGGCCGCATCGCCGACCGCCATGCCCCACCCGCGGACCGGCTCGCTCTGCCACGGGATGCCCGCCATCAGAGCTTCATCCTCCGGAACAGGAAGGATGGCAGGTGCCGGATCACGAACATGATCGGGCGCCAGACGCCGGGCACGTAGACGACAGCACGCCCCCGGTCGCGGGCGCGGACCACCGCCTTGGCGCAGCGCTCGGCCGAGATCGGCAGCGGCACGTCCAGCCCCTCGGTCATCGGCGTGCGCACCGGGCCAGCCCGCACGGTCGTCACGCGGATGCCGTGGCGCCAGAGCCGGTTGCGGAGGGCTTCCAGATGCGTGTCCTGCGCCGCCTTGGAGGCGTTGTAGCCGGGGCGGTCCATCCGACCGCGGTCGCCCGCGACGCTCGTGATGCCCACGATGTGCCCCCGTCCCCGCGCGAGGAAACGTCGCGCGGCGGCGTTCGACCAGGCCATGCAGCCGAGCGCGTTGATGCGGAGCATCTGCTCGTCACGGTCGGTGGGGAACTCGTCGAGCCCGACTTCGGGCATGACCCCGGCGACGTAGTGCAGCTCGTCGACCGGGCCGAGTTCGGCTTCGATCCGCTCGAACAGCGGCTCGATCGACCCGGTGTCGGTGACGTCGTGCGCGTAGGCGTGGGCGCGCGTCGTGCCGACCTTGTCCTCGATCGACGCGCACAGCGCGGCGAGCTCGTCGCCTCGACGCGCCAGCAGGGCCACGGGCCGGGCCTCGTGCGCAAGGCAACGCGCCAGCTCGGCTCCGATCCCCGACGAGGCGCCGACGACGACGATCGTTCCACTGTTCTTCGCAGGCATCTCGTGTTCCCGGTTGGATCGGCTCATCGGCGCGCCGGACTGTCGGGGATCCCGCGCACGCAGCCACGATCTTCTGCGGCGGTTCGGTGGACAAGCGTCGCGCGAGCACCCTCCGGACGAGTCGCGGCCGGTCTCACCGGATCGCAGCGGGGAACAAGACCCGGACCGTCGCGTCCGACGCGGTGCCCCGATGCCATCGCGGGCCAGCGATCCGCGTGACCGCCGCGCGTCCCGTCGCGGGACCGCAGCGGGCGCGGCGGACCCGCCTGCGGTCGCAGCGTCCGATGTCGGTCATGCATGCCACGCCCTGCCGCCAGACACGCGCTGCTCGCCCTCTGGGCCAGCTTCCTCGCGTCGTGCGGCGGTCTCGCACCGCGGCAGCAGTCGCCGGGTCTTCCGGGCGAGCCGCTCGCGCCCCACGCGCTGCGCCAGGATGCGGAAGCGCCGGGCCTGCAGCTGGAGCGCCACGGGCAGCTGGACGAGGCGGCGATCGCGCGGATCGAGGACCCGGTGCGGCGGGGTGCGATGCGGCTCGCCCGGGGACTCGTCGCCGAGGACCGCCGTCGGGCGACGCGCGGATTCGGCGATCGAGGACTCGACTCGTGGTCGCTGCGGGAGTGCGACCACCAGCGAATGCTCCGGGAGGATGAGCGCCGCGCGGAGGCCCGCGCCGACCACCTCGGTGCGGTCGGCCCTACCATGCTGCGCGCGCCGCTGCGCGACGCCCTGCGCGAGCTTCCGATCGCGCGCGATGCGGAGTTGGCGATCGAGGAGCTGTGCGCCGAGCACACGCCGTTCCGGGCCGAGCGCCTCGACCCGACCTCCGGCCCTGACCGCGGGCGGCTGGCGGTCCGCGTCCGGGCGACCGACCCCGCGAGCAGCCTCGAGCTCGGCTATCGATACCAGAGTTTCCAGGCGCTGACGTCCGCCGATCGGTTCCGGGTCCGCCTCGAGGTCCCGCTGGCCGAGCGTGCGACCGCGCGGGTCGCGGTCGCCCACCACTACGCGAGCGCCCGCGCCGACGTGCGGCTCGAACTGGGCTGGCAGCTCGACGTAGACACCCGGATCCACGTGGCGATGGGCAACCGTCTCGGACCACTCCCGGCCCCGGGCTACTGGCCGGGGGCGGACCCTGCGGACGAGACCGGGACCGGCGTGGCGTTCTACGTCGAAAGGCTGTTCTGACCCGGAGAGCGGTGCCACCAGGCCGGGCCGGAGCGTTCTTCCGCGATCCAGCTTGCCCGAGCCCCCCCGTTCGACCGATCCAGGAGAGCAGGGGCAGCCTCCCCCCGGAGTGATCCGGGGATGCGTTCGTCGGAGGCGGCCCCAGGGGCGACCTTGCGCCATCCGACAGCCCCCGGTTTCATGACTCCAACCCGGCCCGCGCGGGCCCGAAGCCTCACCATGGGAACCAAGCTCCTCACGCCCTTCCTCCCGATCCTCGTCCTCGCCGCGGCACCCGTGACCGCCCAACAGAGCGGGACGGCCACCAGCCAGATCAAGATCGGGCGCACGGTCGAGCTCAACAAGGACGGCTCGGTCAAGCAGGTGATCCCCGCCAAGGTCGAGGGGGGCCAGAAGGTCGAAGCGCCGCAGGACCCCCAGAAGCCGGCCGCGATCGACCGGATCGACGAGCTGCGCTCCCAGCTGGAGCGCGCCAAGGCCGAGCTGGAGGCCACCCGCCGGATGGCCGAGTCGGGCGGTTTCCCGGCGCGCGCCCGGCCGTTCCTGGTCGGACGCGGGTTGGAGGCCAGGACGCTCGACCTGGGCGTCGAGGCGATCCCGAAGCCCGAGCCGACCGCGGGCGGCGGCAACACCCCGCGCCCGAACACGACCCCGATCGCGGCACCGGCCGGCGGCGCACGCGTCGCGACCGACGACGACGCGATGCCTGCGGGAGCGATCGCGACCGTCAACGGCCAGGCGATCACCGAGAAGGAGTTCGAGAAGGTCCTCGACTACTTCAAGAGCCGTCCCGGCAACACGCCCGAGGAACAGAGCCGCAAGGACGCGATGCGTGCGCTGATCGTCCAGAAGGCCGCTCTCGCCCGCTTTGGCGAGGAGGCTGGGCCGGCCCGCACGAAGATCGGCGACCTCGAGAAGCTGCTCGCGGCCGGCGCCGACTTCGCGGACATCGCCAAGAAGCACTCGCAGTGCCCGAGCTCGTCGCAGGGCGGCGACCTCGGCTTCTTCCGCCGCGGCATGATGGACCCGATGTTCGAGATGGCCGCGTTCCAGACCAAGGTCGGTGAGCGCTCCGCCGTCGTGCAGAGCGGCTTCGGCTACCACCTGATCAACGTCGCTTCCCGCGAAGAGAAGGAAGGCGTCGAGCAGGTCCGCGCCAGCCACATCCTCGTGATGTTCGACCAGGACCAGCAGGCCGTGCGTCAGGTGATGATGGAAGCGATGCAGGGTCGGGTCGACCTCGTGTTCGCCTCCGACAGCTGGCTCGCGAGCTCGCCGTTCTGATGCAACGCGCGGGCGCATGACGCCCGATCGCGCTGCGGCGCTCCGCATACCCCTCGGCTCCGTGCCGGCTTCGGCCGACACGGAGCCGTTTCGTTCCCCCTCTCCCTCGCCTCGCACCCCCCTGATGTTCCGACGCTCCGGCTCCTTCGCCGCCTACTACGTCGAGGGCAAGCTGCCCGACCCGACGAGTCCCACCTTCACCGAGTCCCTCGAGAAGCTCCGCTTCCGGACGATCGAGAACGCCGCGTCCGAGGAGAGTTCGATCGGCTGGGTGACGGCGGGCGATCCGACGGGGGACACGTTCGAGCAGGAAGACATCGATCTCGACCGCGCCGTCTGGCTCCGTGTCCGCTTCGACAAGAAGAAGCTCCCGGCGGTCTGGCTGTCGATCCACCGGACCGAAGCCGAGCGCAGCGCCGGGCGGAAGCTGAGCGCGCGCGAGCGGAAAGACCTGAAGGAAGACCTGCAGAGCAAGCTCCTGCCCCGCGTGCTGCCGAGCGTCGCTCTGGTCGACGTGCTCTACGTGCCGCAGGAGAGCATGGTCTACCTGTTCGGAACGTCGGCAGCGGTCCGGGAGGAGTTCACGAAGCTGTTCTTCCAGACCTTTGCCGCGCGCCTGATCCCGGCCGACGCCTACGAGATCGCGTGCCGCGCCGGCCTGGGCCGGGACGCGCGGAACTACCTCGAAGAGGTCGCGCCGGTCCGCTGGATGCGGGACGAGGCGCCGGTGTTCGGACCGAAGCCGGGCGTGAGGCCGCATGCGGAGGACGACGCCGACTTCGAACAGCACGACACCCCCCACGACGAACCGACGCAGCAGGAAGAGGAGGCCCAAGAAGCATGAGCGACGCATCGAACCACGGCTTCCTCGGCGAGGAGTTCCTGACCTGGCTCTGGTACCGGCTCGAGACCGAGGGCGGCGACTTCGACCTCGGACAGGGCACGGTGATCGGGGTCGCGATGGACGACTACCTGGAGTTCGCTCCCCTCGATGAGGACGAGACTCTGCAGACGATGCGGAAGGGCATGCCGACGCGCAGCCCCGAGGCGCGGACTGCACTGCGCAGCGGACACCGCCTCAAGAAGGCCAAGCTGATCGTCGCCCAGGGCGAGCGCGAATGGAGCTTCGTGCTCGACGGCTCGGAGCTGGAGCTGCGGAGCGTGAAGCTGCCCCAGGACGACGAGAGCTGCGAGTCCCAGGCCGAGCGCGACCGCGAGCGCGCCGCCCACTTCATCGAGATCCACGGCATCGTGCGGCGCCTCTACGCCCGCTTCCTCGAGCTGCGCCTCCGCCCGGACTACCTGGGCTCGGCCGCCGAGAAGCAGGCCGCCTGGATGCAGGCCTGACCGGGCCGATCAGCGCGCGGGCGCGGCGCCCTGCGGGAGCCTCGCCGCGAGCCCGCGGAGCAGGAACTCGGCCTGTTCCCCCGGCGTGCGCGCGCGCACCTCGGTGACCCAGGTCTGCCCACCACGCCCCACCTGCGGTTCGTCCTGGAAGAACGGGTCCGCTTCGAAGCGGCTCCCGGGACTCCCGAGGTGTCGGGCGGTCACCTGGCCGGGCCTCACGATCTCTGTCGCCTGCCAGCAGACCGCGCCGTCCGCTACGCGGAGGAAGGTCCACCGGAGTTCCTGCCCTGCGGGACCTCCGACCGTGGCTCCCGGAAGCGCGCGCAGCTCGGGGATCAGCACGGCGTCGACCGAGAACACCCGCACCAGCTCGTCGAGGAGTTCGCGGGTCGGATCGGCGTTCGCGCCCTCGACACGCGCCACGACGTCGGCCGGCACGGCCCGGTAGCCGCGGTCACGGAGCAGTCCGTGGGTGCCAAACTCGATCTGACGCGCCAGGGGTGTGCCCAGGTCGCCCGCCGCGCGGAGCGGCAGGACCGCGATGTGGGTCGGCTGCGTGCCGCGGAACGGCAGGCTGTCCGGAGCCGCCGCACAGCCCAGGAGGCCGAGCGCCCACGCCATCCGCCACGCGTGCCGCGCGCTCACGCGCCCTCATCCGACTCGGGTGCGTCGTCGAGCTCGACCAGCACATCACCGCCGGCCACGACGTCACCAGCCTTGACCGCGACGCGCGCCACGACCGCACGCCCGTCGGCGGGGATCGGGTTCTGCATCTTCATCGCCTCGAGGATGCACAGCGTCTGCCCATCCTCGACGACGTCCCCTTCGGCCACCTTCACGTCGACGACGACCCCGGGCATGACGGCCTCGATCGCGCGACGACCTCCGCTCTTGTGGCCGGCGACCCGCTGGGCCGCCAGCTCTCGCTCGTCCTGGACCGCGACGACCACCCGCTCGCCGAGCAGCTGGACGACCGTCGTGCCCTGCTCACGCTCGAGCAGACAGTCGAAACTCCGGCCATCGACGACCAGCGAGTAAGCACCGCCATCCCCGACGGGCGAGAGGTCGACGTGGAAGGTGACGCCGTCCTCACGCACGACGAGGAGTGACCCGTTGCGCCGTTCGAAGGTGAACGAGCGCTCGACGTCGAGAGCCTTCGAGAAGTACTTCATCGTCCGCCCCTCCCGAGCCGATCGGCCCGATCCACGAGGTTCCAGAGCGAGATCGGCGGTCGCTCGGCGGCCGACGTCGCCACCGGGATCTCCTCCGTCGCCAGGAACTTCCCGACCGCTGCGGCGAGCGCCGCCAGCTCGAGCACCTTGTCGGACGGGCGCCGGTCGATCCGCTCCAGGATCGCGGTGTCGTAGTCCCCGGATCGGAACTCCTCGCTGTCGAGCGCGCGCATCGCAACCGGCATCGACGTCGTCACCCCCACGATCCGGAACTCGCGGATCGCGCGGATCGCGCGCGCGATCGCCGTGTCACGGTCTTCGGCGTGGACGACGAGCTTGGCGAGCATGCTGTCGTAGTAGGGCGTGACTTCGAGCCCGCGGAACAGCGCCGAGTCGAGACGCACACCCTGCCCCCCCGGAACACCGAGCCGACGGATGCGGCCGAGCGACGGGAAGAAGTTGTCCGGGTCCTCGGCGTTGACCCGCACTTCGATCGCGTGTCCGCGCGGCTCGGGCGCGGCGCACACCGGAAGGCCCGCGGCCACCCGGAACTGCTCGCGCACGAGGTCGACGCCGAAGCGCTCCTCGGTGATCGGGTGCTCCACCTGGAGCCGCGTGTTCATCTCGAGGAAGTAGAACGCCCCCTCGGAGTAGAGGAACTCGACCGTCCCAGCGCCGACGTAGTCGACGGCACGAGCCAGCCGGCACGCGGCCTCGCACATCGCCGCACGCAGTTCCGGCGTCAGCACCGGGCAGGGTGACTCCTCGACGAGCTTCTGGTGACGCCGCTGCACCGAGCACTCGCGCTCGCCGAACGCCGTCACGCCGCCGTGCTGGTCGGCAACGATCTGCACCTCGACGTGGCGGGGCCGGGTCACGAACTTCTCGAGGTAGACCCGGTCGTCACCGAACGCGCCGCGCGCCTCGGCGCGCGCCATGCTCGCCGCGGCCAGCAGGTCCTTCTCGGCGTGGACGATGCGGATGCCTTTCCCGCCCCCGCCGGCCGCCGCCTTGAGCATGACCGGGTAGCCGATCTCGGCGGCCTTCTCGATCAGGACCGCGTCGTCCCGGACGTCGTCCTTCAGACCCGGCACGAGCGGCACCCCGGCGTCGTCGGCCACCCGGCGCGCTTCGACCTTGTCACCCATCCGACGGATCGCGTCCGCCGACGGGCCGAGGAACGTGATCCCAGCCGCCGCGCAGGCTTCGGAGAACCGCGCATTCTCGGACAGGAAGCCGTACCCCGGGTGGATGCAGTCGGCACCGGCTTCGCGAGCCGCCGCGAGCACCGCCTCGACGCGGAGGTAGCTCTCGGCCGGGGTCGGCCCACCGATCCGGATCGCACGGTCGGCGCGCCGGACGTGGAGTGCGTTGCGGTCCGCGTCGGAGTAGACGGCGACCGACTCGATGCCCATCTCGCGCGCGGTGCGGATCACGCGGAGCGCGATCTCGCCGCGGTTGGCGATCAGGACGCGTTGGAACAGGGGAGAACTCATCGATGGTCGTCCTCCGGGATCAGAGCGGGATGTTGCCGTGCTTCTTCGGCGGGTTGCGATCGCGCTTCCGGCCGACGAGGTCGAGCGCCTGGATCAGGCGCGCACGGGTCTCGCGAGGCAGGATGACGTCGTCGACGTAGCCGTGCGCGGCCGCGAGGTACGGGTTGTTGAACCGCTCCTTGTACTGGGCGACGAGGCGCGCCTCCTCGGCCTTCGGATCCTCCGCCTGACCGATCTCCTTGCGGAACACGATCTTCGCCGCACCCTCCGCACCCATCACCGCGATCTCGGCCGACGGCCACGCGAGGTTCACGTCGCCGCGGATGTGCTTGCTCGACATCACGTCGTAGGCACCGCCGTAGGCCTTGCGGGTGATGACGGTCAGCTTCGGGACCGTCGCCTCGCAGTATGCGTAGAGCAGCTTGGCGCCGTGGATGATGATGCCGCCGTGCTCCTGGTCCTTGCCGGGCATGAACCCCGGCACGTCCTCGAAGGTCAGGAGCGGGATGTTGAAGCAGTCGCAGAAGCGGATGAAGCGCGCGCCCTTGAGGCTCGCATGGATGTCGAGCACGCCCGCGAGGTAGGCCGGCTGGTTGGCGATGATGCCCACGACGCGACCGCCGAGTCGGGCGAAACCGACGACGATGTTCCGGGCGTAGGCCTCGTGGACCTCGAGGAACTTGGCGTCGTCGACGACGCGCTCGACGACCCTGCGGATGTCGTAGGGCTGGTCGCTGGACTCGGGAATGATCGAATCGAGCTCGGGGTCCGCACGGTTCGGGTCGTCGTCGGTGGCGACGTAGGGCGGGTCCTCGGCGTTGTTGAGCGGCAGGTAGGACAGCAGCTCGCGCACCTTGAACAGGCAGGCCGCGTCATCCGGCGCGGTGAAGTGCGCGACGCCACTCTTCTGGCTGTGGATGCGCGCGCCGCCGAGCTCCTCGGACGTCACGTCTTCGTGCGTCACGGTCTTGACCACGTCGGGCCCCGTGATGTGCATGAAGCTCGTCCCCTCGACCATCATCACGAAGTCCGTGATCGACGGGGAGTAGACCGCGCCGCCGGCACAGGGCCCCATGATCGCGCTGATCTGCGGGACGACTCCGGAAGCGAGCGTGTTGCGCAGGAAGATGTCCGCGTAGCCGCCGAGGGAGACGACGCCTTCCTGGATCCGCGCGCCGCCCGAGTCGTTGAGACCGACCACCGGCACGCCCATCTTCATCGCGAGGTCCATGACCTTGCAGATCTTCTTGGCGTGGGTCTCGCTCAGCGATCCACCGAAGACCGTGAAGTCCTGGCTGAAGAGGTAGACCGAGCGCCCGCCGATCTTCGCCGACCCGGTCACGACACCATCACCGAGGATCTGGTTCGACGGGGAGTCCATGCCGAAGTCACGGCACCGGTGCACGACGTAGCGGTCGATCTCGACGAAGCTGCCGGGATCCACGAGCAGGTCGATCCGCTCACGCGCGGTCAGCTTGCCCTTCGCATGCTGCGCCTCGACGCGCGCGGCTCCGCCGCCCTCGAGCGAGCGGGTACGCATCTCCTTCAGGCGGTCGGCGGGGTGGGACGTGTCGGTCATGGGAGAGATCGCGGAGAAGACGGGACGGGGGGACTCACGCAGGGTCGGGGTCCTGGACGAGCTCGGCGAGGACGCCCCCGAGGTAGCGGGGATGCACGAACGCGACCTTCGTACCGTGCGCACCCGGACGGGGCGCTTCGTCGAGCAGCGGTGCGCCGGCTTCGGTCAGCACGCGGATCGCCTCGCCGGTATCCGGGCTCCGGAACGCGAGGTGGTGGACTCCCGGGCCACGCTTGTCGAGGAAGCGCGCGATCGGGGAATCGTCCGCCGTCGGCTCCAGCAGTTCGATCCGGGTCGAACCGGCCAGCAGGATCGCGACGCGAACCTTCTCGGTCGGGACCTCCTCGATCCCCTGGAGAGTGAGGCCGAGGCCGTCGACCCAGTGCCCGAGGGACTCGTCGAGCGAGCGAACGGCCACTCCGATGTGGTGCAGGGCGTCGATCATCCGGGCGGCGAGGATAGCCGCCGGACCCCGGGGTTCCACGCGTGCTCCGGGGGTCGACCCGGCCCATGCGATCAGCTCCAGCGAAAGAGCCGCAGAGCCGCCACGAACGACACGAGACCGACGACCGCGAGCCCGAGCGCCGACGCCGCGATCTCCCCGGTGCCGAACGAACCCAACATGATCCCCCGCATCCCGTCGGTGAAGTGGGTCATCGGCATCGCGTGGACCAGCGGCTGGACGAGGTCCGGGAACCTCTCGTTGCTGAAGAAGATCCCGCCGAGAAGCCACATCGGCATCGTCACGAGGTTGATCCAGCCCGACACCGACTCGCTGGTCCGGGCGCGGCTGGCGACGAGGAGCCCCAGCCCGGCGAACGTCAGCGTGCCCAAGAGGATCAGGCCGAGCAGCGCCAGCCACGAGCCGTGGACCGGGACGCCGAACACGAGGATCCCGAACGCCAGGATCGCGAGCGGCGGCGGGAGCGCGAGCACCGTCCGGCTCATCAGGAACGCAGCCAGGAACTCCCCGCGGCGCATCGGCGTGACCGCCAGACGACGCAGCAGCTTGTTCGACCGCATCATCACGACGTTGTAGCCGATGCCGTACATCCCGGCGCCGAGCAGGTTCATGCCGATCAGGCCGGCGATCAGGAAGTCGATGTAGCGATCCCCCGGCTCGTCGACCGGTCGGATCACCGACGCCGCACCCGGATCGACCAACCCGCCCGCGCGGAGCAGCGCACGCTCGACCTGGAGCCGCGCGAGCTCCGATCCAGCACGCATCGGATCGAGGTCGAACACGGGGCGCTCGGGACTTCCCGAGACCACCAGGTCGACGAGGCCGAGCGTCAACGCGCGGTGGGCCTCGGCGGGCGACAGGGTGCTCGCCATCACGCGCTGCTCGGCGTGCCGGTCGATCGCTTCGACCAGGGCCGGGGGCGCGGTGTCGACGACCGCGACCCGGCTCGGCTCGACCCGCCCCTCGCCGAACGCGAAGCCCAGGACCAGCGCCATGACGAGCGGGAACCCGTAGGTCCAGAACACGGCCTCCGGCGTGCGGAGGTGTTCCAGCAGGACCGTCCGCGTGACGGCGCGCAGCACGCGTCCCCTCACGACTCACCCCCATCCCGGAGCTGCCGCCCGGTCAGGTGGACGAAGACGTCCTCGAGACTGGTGTGCCGCGTCGTCAGCGCGTCGAGCTCGATCGACGCACGCTCGAAGGCGCGGAGGATGCCGGGCAGCGCGACGTGCGGCTCGGTCACGCTCAGGTGGAGGCGGTCTCCCTCGGCGTGCTGCTCCAGGATGCCGTCGATCCCACCGAGCACGCCCTCCTCGACCCGGGCCGCGAGTCCGGGGGCCCGGACCTCCACGACGTGGGCAGCCCCCAGTCCCGCGATCAGTTGGGCGGGTGTGCCGAGCGCAATCGCCTTGCCGTGGTCGACGACCATGACCCGATCACAGAGCTGCGCGGCCTCTTCCATGTAGTGCGTGGTCAGGACGACCGTGCCGCCGTCCTCGTCCCGGTAGGCACGGATCACGTCCCAGAGCGCGCGCCTCGACTGGGGATCCAGTCCCGTCGTCGGCTCGTCGAGGAACAGGAGTTCGGGCCGCCCCGCGAGGGCCGTCGCCACCGCCAAGCGCTGGCGCTGCCCGCCCGACAGGTGGGCGTAGCGCGTGTTGGCCTTCTCCTCGAGCTGGACGAGCGCGATCAGCTCGGCCACGGTCCGGCTCGGCTCGTAGAGCCCCGCGAACAGCGCGCAGAGCTCCGCCACCGTCTGCTTCTCGAACAGGCGCGTGTCCTGGAGCGACACGCCGATCTGCGCGCGGATGCGCTCGGCGTCGCGACCCCACTCGAGCCCCAGCACCTCGACCACGCCGCTCGTCGCGTCGAGGAGTCCTTCGCAGATTTCGACGGTGGTCGTCTTCCCGGCACCGTTCGGCCCGAGGAGTACGAAGATCTCGCCGCGCTCGACCGTCAGGTCGAGGCCGTCGACCGCGACGACCGGGGGCCGGCCGCGCGTCGTGTAGACCTTGCGGAGGCCGGCGAGACGGATCGCCGGCCCCGTGTCGCTCTCTGGCCGCCGGCTCAACGCGGGAACGCCTCCGCCACGCCGGCATCGACGGTGAGCGTCGCGCCCGTGGTCCGCGTGGCCTGCGCGAAGAACACGACAGCCCGGCCCACGTCGGCCGGGCGCACGCTGCGACGCAGCAGGCTCCGGTCGCGGTAGAAGGCCCGCAGACCGTCGGGGTCCAGGCCGCGCGCGCGCATCCGGTCGGGCCCCACCGCCTCCCAGAGTCCGCTCGGCACCTCGTCATCGCCGAACACCGCGTCCGCGTGGACCGTGTTGACCGTGACGCCGATCGACGCGAGCTCGAGGGCCGCCACGCGCGCGAGCTGGGTCGCGCCCGCCTTGCTCGCCGAGTAGGCGCCGAACCCGGCGCCCGGTGCCGGGACGTTCTTGCTGCCCTGCAGCACGATCGCCCCGCCGGTCCCCTGCCGGCGGAGGACGGGCGTCGCCGCACGGATCGTCAGCAGCGTGCCGGTCAGGTTGACGTCGACCACGCGCCGAAAGTCCTCGACGTCCATGTCCTCCAGCGTGGCGACGTGCGCGATACCCGCATTCGGCACGACGATGTCGACGCCGCCGAACCGCGCACAGGTCCGCGCCAAGCACCGCTCGACGCTCGCCTCGTCGGTCACGTCGACGACCTCGACCGCGACCCGGCTGGAGCCGTGCGCCGCGACGAGCCGCCGCTGCACGGTGTCCAACCGATCTTCCGCGCGGTCGGCGAGGACGACGTGCGCCCCCGCGCGCAGCAGCTCATCGGCGATCCCGCAGCCGATCGCTCCACCACCGCCGGTGACGAGCGCCACCTGCCCGGCAAGCGGCGGGCGCTTCGCACGCCCGAGCTTCGCCTGCTCGAGCGACCAGTACTCCATGTCGAAGAGGTCGCCGTCGGGAAGGGCCGTGTAGGAGCCGATCGATGCGGCGAGCGCCTTGCCCCGCAGCGTGTGCTCGGCGATGTCGGCCGCGATCCGTGCGGCCTTCGCATCCTCGCCGAACGCACACAGGCCGAACCCCTCGACGACCGCGACCCGCGGACTCGGATCGAGCATCACGGGCGGACGCGCGACACGATCCCGGTGGGCTTCGAAGTAGGCCCGGTAGGAGTCGGCGTAGCGCCCGACGACCGCCTTCAGACGATCCGCGTCCGCGGCGTCCTCGCGGCGGACGTAGAGGTAGGGCCCCTTGGTCCGCAGCACGTGGTCCGGGGTCAGCGGCCCCGTCGCGCACAGGTCGGCCGCGTCCGAGCGACGGGAGAACGCGACGAGATCCGGGGCCGTCCGCGCGTCCACGAGGAACCGCCGCGGCCCGTCTTCGCCGTCGAGCGCCAACGCGCCGCGCAGCGCGGGGAGGAGCTGCTCGGCCGGGATCGACGCGGCCGCCGCGGGCACCCCGTGCACGGTGCGGGTCGCGCGCGTAGCCGCGAACCGCTCCGCGCGGTCACAGCACGCGATCATCCGCGCGTAGCTCGTCTCGGCGTCGTCCGCGAACGTGAAGATCCCGTGGTGCAGCAACACGACCGCCTCGCAGTCGGGCCCCAGGGCTTCCCACGCGTCGGCCACCGCCTCGGCGAGCGGGTGGCCAGGCATGATCCACGGCAGGACGGCCGTGCGATCGCCGAGGGCCTCGCGGATCAGAGCGGCGCCGTCGGGCTGGTTCGTCAGCACGCAGATCGCGTCGGCGTGCGTGTGGTCGATGAAGCGATGCGGGAGGAAGGCGTGGAGCAGCGTCTCGACCGACGGTGTCGGCGCCGCGGGATCGAGGAGACCGGCCCGCACGCGGTGGACCATGTCCTCGTCGCCGAGGCGGGACACGCCGCGCAGGCGGCGCAGCGGTTCGAGGCGCACCGCAGGCAGGCCCGCCGGCTCGATCGTCGCCAGGTCCCAGCCGCTGCCCTTCACGCAGAGCACGTCCAGGTCCTCTCCGAGCACGGTGTCGTGCACGGTCGTCTTGACCGACGTGTTGCCGCCACCGTGCAGGACGAGGCCGGGGTCCTTCCCGATCAGCCGCGACGTGTAGACGCGCAGCGCGAGGTCCTCACCACACGTCGGCCCCAGCCGCTCGACGAGAGCCTGCGCGTCTGCCGCGTCGTAGAGGTTCTGGACCACGCGAGCACGTTAGCGAGCCTCCGCCGTCGTTCCACGGCCGCGGACGCGACGGGACGGAGTCTGGTTCAGACCGGGCGCGCGGCGCGCAGCCAGGCGAGCAGCGCTTCGAGGTCCGCCGGGATCGCCGCCTCGAACACCAGCCGCTCGCGCGTCACCGGGTGTTCGAACGCCAGCGACCGCGCATGGAGCGCGTGCCGATCCGGAACGGGAGCCTCGACGGGCATCGTGCGGCCCTGCACGTTGCGGGACCGATAGAGCCGGTCGGCGACCAGCGAGTGACCGATGCTCTGCAGGTGAACGCGGATCTGGTGGGTCCGACCGGTCTTCGGGCGGCAGCGCAGGTGCGAGAAACCGTCGAACCGCTCGACGACTTCGTAGAACGTCTGCGCCTCCCGCCCGCCCTCGGGAACCACGATCATCCGATCCCCGCGCTGCGGGTTCGGCGCGAGGTTGC
>JBEAPQ010000516.1:0-4920 GCA_041164325.1 Planctomycetota bacterium
TCAGCGGCCATCAGCGAGCTTCGCTGCGCACCAAGCACAGCGACTCCAGAAGTCCTTCGCGATACCCCAGCCGCACTTCGGGCAGGAGCTGCGCACGCCCGTGATCTTCCAGCGGTTCGTCGTCTTGCGACGACACCACGGGCAGTAGCGCGAGAACGGGATCAGCGGGTTGCGACAGCCCCCGCAACGCCCGGTGTAGCGGGCGTCGCTGTAGGACTTCGGGTCGACGGATTCGAAGCCCTTGCCGTGGCACCATGCGCAGAACTTCCAGTCGAGCTTCCTGCCACGGTGACAGCGCTCGCACCGTTCCGGGAACCGCGTTCCTTCCTGCTCCGGGTTTGCGGCCGCTCCGCACCATGGACAGCAGTGCATGGCCTCGGCCATGGGGCCGCTGCACTCTCCGCAGGCGCGATCGAGAGCCAGCTCGTGCCGGAACTGCTTCTGGAACTGGCGGAATCGGACCTGCCGCCAGTCGCGGTTCTGTGCGGTCTTGCTGCCGGTCTTGGCGCGCCTCCGCGTCCGTTCCCCGCGTGCGAAGCGCCGCACGGCAGGCTCCAGCTTGTCGAAGACGGCGAGCATGCGGCGGGCGTCCGCGAAGCGGGCCTTCGGGTCGACCTGCAGGGCGCGCCGCAGGAACGCGATGAACTCCGGCGGGACCTTTCGCTTGAGGCGTGCGAGTCCCGGCAGGGGGTCTGCGAACGGATACTCGGGAAGCTCGCCGCTGAGCATCTCCCAGAGGATCAGGCCGAGCGAGAACACGTCGCTGCTCAGCTTCGGCTTCCCCATCGCCTGCTCGGGCGCGATGTATCCGATCGTGCCCGAACCAGAGCCTGCGATCGTGCGCTGCGCGATCCGCGCGATGCCGAAGTCGGCGAGGCGGAGGCGATCGTTGCCGAACAGCAGGAAGTTCTCCGGCTTGACGTCGCAGTGGACGATGCGGTGCTCGTGCGCGTGCGCCACCGCCTCGAGCATCTGTCGTGCGTAGCCGAGGGCGGTGTCGATCGACATCCGCTTCCGCATCCGCTGGTCGAGCGAACCCTTGCCGAGCGGAATCGCGATGACGAAGCGCTCGTCGACCAGATCTGCGTTCTTGATCGGCAGGATGTTCGGATGGTCGAGGGCGGCGTGGGTCCGGACCTCCCGACGGAACTGTTCGAGGTTCGATTCGGTCACGAACTCGGCGCGCGGGATCTTCAGCGCGACGTGTGTGCCTTCGACCTTGTCCAGCGCCTCGTAGACGATCGCAAAGCCCCCGCCGCCGATGCGTCGGAGGATGCGGTACTTGCCGAGTCGATCCCTCGCACGGAGCGGCTTGTTGGGAGCAGGCTCGCCGCGCTTTCGCTTGGCGGCGCGCGGTTCTGGGTCGACGCCGTGTCCGAACGGACGGTCGGACGGACGGTCTCCGGCCGGGGCGTCTTCTGCGGCTGATCGTTTCCTCGGTTCCAAGCGGGGCGCGGGACTGTAGCGCCCGGGTTCCGCGGCGTCAGCGCGATCCGCTCCTGGAAGCAGCGCGGCGCGACGTCGGGGACGTGGCTTCGGCGGCCAGGGCCCCGAGCGTCGCGGTGCGTCCGGCATGGGGAATCGTCACGGGAGCGGCCCGCCGTCGGGCGATCGCGGCGACGGTGCGCATGGTCTCATCGCCCTCCTTGCCGGTCGGTGTGGCAAGGATCGCGTCACTGAGAGCGAGCACGCCCACGACGTGGCGGCCTCCGTCGACGACGGGCAGGCGCAGGACTTGGGCGTCCGCCATGGCCTGCAGTGCATCGTGGATCGACGCGTCGCGGTCGACGGAGATCGCACGAGGGCCCATTACCTGCCCGACGGGAATCCGACCGAGCGGGTTTCCGGTCAGGTGCGCGGCCATCGCGATGTCGCGGTCGGTGACGACGCCGACCAGTCGGCGCTCGTCGTCGGTGACCGGGACGCAGCCGCAGTCGTGTTCCCACATGATCTGCGCGGCGGCGTGGCAGGACTCGAGGGGGGCGCAGGTCTGCGCTGGAGAGCTCATCAGTTCGGAGACTTTCATGGCGGTTCGTGGCCAGACGGTGCGTCCGTCCAGCCTCGCCTCCACGCCGTGCCGTGGGCGTGGATTTCGGAGCGGGTCGGTCTCCGCGCCGCGGCAGATTCCGCCCTGGCTCAGGACCCGGTCAGAAGGCCCGCGGCGGCGAACCCCAGGTAGTTGCCGACAGCGATTCCGAGCGAGCCGACGAGGATCGCCGGGAGCTCCAGATCCGCGCGGCCGAGAGACCGGGCCAGGGCGAGGGCGGTGGTGCCGCCGCCGATGTTGGCCTGGGATGCGACGGCCGCGGTCCCGGGGTCGATGCGCAGCGCACGGGCGGCACCGAACACCACGAGGCCGTGCACGGCGACGGTGAGCCCGACCATTCCAACCAGCGCGGGCGCGAGATCGCCCATCCTGACGAGGGCATCGACATCGCAGAGCGCGCCGATGACCGCGAGGAACAGCTGGACGGCGAGCAGTCCGAGGATGCGGGTTCCGCGAAGCCTCTGGACGGCCGGGAGCTGCGCGAGCCCGAGTGCCAGCGTCGTCAACACGACAGCGTCCGGCACCGCGGGGCCGAGCATGCTCGAGAGCACGCGGCTCGTCGCGACCCCGGCGCCGCCGAGGGCAGCCACCGAGGCGAGGTCGAGCACGGTCGTCGCCTCGACTTCGTCGTCCAGAGGCAGTGGATCAGCCGGGCCCGCTCGTCCCTGCTGCACGTCGGTGTCGGGCCAGAGTCCCGCGAGGAGCCGCGGGGCAGCAATCGTGGCCGCCATCCACACGGTGGTCATGGCGTTGTCCACCGCCGCGGTTCCGGCGAACAGCGCCGGATCGCGGGCCAGGTCGTATTCCTGGGCGATCGCCTGGAAGTTGACCGATCCACCGACGTAGGTGCCGACGATCATCCCGGTCAGCGCGTGGTGCAGTGCGCCGAAGACGTCGGGGCCCCCGCAGACGGCCTGGGCCACGAGGGCGCCGACGAAGGTCCCTCCCGCGCCCACCACGAACAGCAGCAGGGTCGGCCCGCCGGCACGCACAACGCTGCGCAGGTCGACCAGGAGGAGGAGCCAGAAGATCCCGAGCGGTGCGACGTCCGCGAAGATCGTGTCGTAGACCGGATGACCGTTCCCGTAGGTCGGAATCAGTCCGGCGTTGGCCGCTCCAGCGGCCAACAGGATCGTCAGCAGCGCAGCGCCGATGTGGCGGAAAGGGCCGCGCCGCGCGAGCCACTCGGCTGTGCCGATCGAGGCAAGGAGCGCGGCGACCAGCGGCAGGGCATCGGAGAACACGGGGCCGATCGTCACGGATCGGCGTGCCCTGGGCCAGGGCGCGGCCCGGCTTCGGCCGCGCGCGCTGTGCTATCGGTCGCCGATGTGGAGATCGAGGCGGTCGGTGGCGACGAGACGCGTCAGGTTGCCGTAGAGCCCGGCGAACAGCCCCTGCATGTAGAAGGTCTGGCCGACGAGGATCGGCGCGTTCGGGATCTGCAGGGGGATCCGGATCGGTTGGCTCGGGCCGTAGTAGATGCCCGCGAGATAGCCGAGCGGCTGCGGGTTGTTCGGCGAGACGAGCAGTTCACCGGGGCCGCCGTTGGCGCCCAGGCCGAGCACCGGGATTCCACACGGCTCGAGGGTCGTGACGCTCGGCGAGAACATCATGAACCCGAAAGTCGAACCGCTGGCCAGCAGCGCTTCGCTGTGCGGGTCGCCCATCAGGATGCGCACCGTCTCGCCGAGGACGGGGCGATCCGTCATGCGCTCGGACTCAGGCCGACTCAGGTCCTCGAGGCGGCCGAGCGCGCGCGGGAAGATGTGGAACCGGTCGAACTTGAAGTTCTGCGAGCGTCCCGAGATCCGCAGTTCGTTCATGCCAGGCTGCAGGTCGAACTCGAACCAGCCGTGGCCAGGATCGACGCGCGTGTGCCAGTTCCAGACCTGCGCGTTGCGGTTGTCGTTCGAGTAGACCTTGCGCCACGCGGCGCCGTTCACGCTCATCCAGAGGTCGTTCTCGAGCGACGGGTCTGGATGGTCGTGACGGTTGTGCATCTGCAGCCGGAAGCGCTGCGGCTGTTCGCACCAGAGGCCGTAGGTCATGACTCCTTGGCCCGGCGCGTTGAACAGGTTGCCGCCATTCCACCGCAGATAAGAGCTTCCCGAATGGCCGGCGATGCTGGTCTCGGTGACCCAGCGTCCCTGCAGCGGAACGGACTCGGCTTCGACGACGTAGATCGCGTCCGCGTCATGACGGAACACGTAGGCCTCCGCGGTCTCGGTGCGGAGGCTGTCGGTCGGCGCGGCGCGGATACAGCCCCGCGAGATCTCGGTGCGGGCGATGGTCTGGGCACCTGCCGTCGTCGCGAGAAGAACCGTGGCGAGAGTGAGTGTGGTGTGGAGGGCCCGATGTCCCTGGGCTCGGCGAGTGCAGTGCATGGCGTGCTCCGTGCGGCTGACTGGTGAGAGATGAAATCTGATTCCCTGGCCAGGGACGGTATCGACGGATTCGGTCGAGGCGGACCAGGGTCCCGGACCAAAGTGTCCGGTTCTTGGACAGTGTGTCGCAATCCCCGTCATGACAGAGCCTTGAGACGAGACGCGAGGTTGCCCGGTTGGTGGGATCTCCGACAGACCCGGGGGCCCGTGGCGGCGAAGGCCGACCGGCTCGGCAGCGAAACCCCGGGCTCGACTCCGGTAGGGTCGTTGTGTGCGACGATGAGAAAGCAGCCCGATGCTCCGTCTCCCTGACACCCTTGGACCGCTCCTGGCGCTCGTCGGCGGCGGGTTCGTGGCGACGAGCTGCCCGGCCCAACAGCAGGTCGTCGCGCCTGCGGGGCTCGGCTACGCGTCTGCGCCCGGCGAGGGGCGTATCGGGACTGCGTTCTCGGCGGGCTACCAGCGGGAGCTGACGCTGTTCGATCGACA
>JBEAPQ010000517.1:0-6914 GCA_041164325.1 Planctomycetota bacterium
ACGGCGAGACGGCCGTCGTTGCAGCCGCCCGTTCCCTCGCCCTCGAGCGTGCCGTCGCGGGCCCCGACGGACGGCCGCTGACCTGGGGCGCCGTGCGCGAGGGCCAGCTCGATGCGGGCAGCTTCGCGGCGCGGCTCGAGGCAGCTCTGGAGAGGGAGCTCGCGCAGGCGGCCGCCCAGCAGGAGCAGACACCGGACGGCGAGGAGGCGAGCGATCGTCTCCGCCTCCTGGTCGAAGCGGTCCGCGCGAGTCAGTCCACGGCCGAGGCTGTGCTCCCCGAGGACACGCCGACCGATCCGCAGCAGGTAGTCACCGCAACCGAGTCGGTCCTCGATGCCGGACGCGCTCTCTGGCGCGAGCTCGCGGAGTTCCAGCCGCTCCTCGAACGCGCGGTCGGGGAACAGGAAGGCCACGTCGCGCAGAGCGCAGGGTTCCAGCAGGCGGCCAGCGAGCCGGCATCGCGCGAGCTGGCCGCGCTCACGGGCGACCAGGAGCGGACACGACGCCTGATCCCGCCGCTCCGAGCGCGCGTCGAGGCGGCGGCCCAGCAGGCGGCAGAGGCCCAACAGGCTCCGCAGGGAGATGCCGGTGCAGCCAGCCCGCCGGGCGGCCTGTCCGAAGAGGTCATCGAGCTCGCCCGCAAGAACCTGCCCGCAGCCGACCGCGCGATCGAACAGGCGCTCGACCACCTCGCGGCGACGCCCCCCGCATGGAACGACGCGCTCGACCGGCAGGAAGAAGCGCACAGGCTCCTCCGCGAGATCCTCGACCAGCTCGAAGACGACCAGCAGGATCAGCAGCAGCAGGACCAGCCCGAACCGCAGGAGAGCCCATCTCCCCAGGAGCAGCAGGGTGGGGAGTCCCAGCAGTCGCTGAGCCCCGGAGAGCTGCAGCGGCTGATGCAGGCCGTCCGCGAACGCAACGACCGTCGCCCCGAGCCCCGGGCGAGGACTCCTGTGGAGCGGGACTGGTGAGCCTCGACATCGACAACGAACGGATGAATCGCTGCGCTCCAAGCCCCGTTGCTGCGTTCGAACGCGCGCTCGGACTCGTCGCGTGCCTCGCGCTCTGGCTGCTGGCGTCGGCGTCCCCGGCCCGTGCCCAGCGCGTCCTCAGTGAGGTCCGTCCCCAGCAAGCGTGGCTCGGTCAGGAGATCCGCTACTACGTCCAGGTCCGCGGCGCGCGCGAGGCGAACGCCCAAGCGCCCGCGGTCGACGGTCTGACGATCGAACTCCTCGAGCAGGGCATCACCAACCAGAGCACGCAGGTGACGATCGTGAACGGTCGCCGCCAGGTGACCGAGTCCGCCGACTACATCTTCGTCTACTCCGTGCGCGCGGCGCGGCCGGGTCGCTACGAGTTCCCGCTGCCCCAGGTCGAGGTCGACGGCGAGACGCTGCGCGCGGGCCGCGCTTCGGTGCTCGTCGTCGCGGACCCGAGCCAGGACGACCGCGCGTTCGTCCAGGTGTCCGCCGAGCCGCCGACGCTCGTGCTCGGCCAGGACGGGAAGCTCATCGTCGACGTCTTCCTCAAGCACCCGCCGGCCGGGCTCGGCAGCAAGGACCCGCTCGACATCTACGACCGCGGCTCGGCGTTCAGCTTCTTCGACCAGGGCACCCCGCCGCCGACGCTGCGCGTGCCGTGGATCCAGGAGCGTCTCCAGGGCATGGGGGAGATCAACCTCGACGCCTGGGTCCAAGCGCGCGGCGTCCAGCGCGGCGGCCTGCAGATCGCGGGCGCGCGCGGGCGTTTCGTCGAGCGGGGACAGACCGAGGACATCCAGCGGGCGGGTGCGGACGGCACCGAGCAGAGCTACCGCCGCTACCGCTACACGCTGCCGGTGACGGCGGAAGTCGCGGGCTCCTACGAGCTCCCGCCTGCCGTGCTCGAAGGCGCCCTCGTCGCGGTCGAGGGACAGGACCGCTACGTGTGGAAGGAAGGTTTCGCGCGCTCCGAGCCGCTGCGCTTCGACGTCATCGAGCCGCCGCGGGATGGTCGCCCCGCGAGCTTCGGGGGCGCGGTCGGGGCGTTCACGCTCGAGATGGAACCGCCGAGCCCGACCCAGGTGCGCGTCGGGGACCCGGTCTTCGTGACGCTCGTCGCGCGCGGTGTGGGCTTCCTGAAGGGCGTGCCCTTCGAACTTGCGGCACAGCTCGGCGATGCGTTCCGCGTCGAGCGCGTGGGCGTCACGGAGTCGCTGCCGGCCGGAGCGTCACGCCCGGCGGGCTTCCCGGACCGGCCGGGACAGTGGCGGCAGTGGGACTTCAAGGTGTTCCCGGTCCGCGCGGATGTCGCTGCGATCCCGGCGCTGGAGTTCGCCTGGTTCGACCCGGACGCGCGCGTCTATCGGACGGCGACCACCGCTGCCGTGCCGATCGCGGTCACCGAAGCCGCGTCGGGACCCGAGGTGTTGGTCGGCAGCGGCGGAACGGGGACACCGCGCCGGGCGGTCGAGCTCGTCGCCACGGCTGCTCTGTCCGCGAACGTCACCGACCTCAACCTGCTCGGGGACCAGACGCCCCGGCCCGGGCTGTGGCTCGCAGGGCTCGGTGCGCTGCCCCTGCTGTACGGAGGCCTCGCGTTCGTCGTGGGTCGCCGGCGACGCCTGCTCGGCGATCCGGCCCTCCTCCGCCGTTCCCGCGCGTGGACGCGCGCGCGGACACGGCTCCAGGCGGCAGAGTCCAAGACCGGGGTCGACGCGCTGCGCGATGCCCACGCGGCGTTCCGGGGCCTGGCGGCCGACCTCACGGACGGCGACGAAGGCGCGATCACCCACGACGAGCTGGTCGCATTCCTCGCCGCGCGCGGCGTCGATCCCGCGGGGCTCGGTGCCGTCGAGGAACTCGGAGCCGCGGTCGAGGCGGCCCAGTACGGCGGTGCGGCGGCGACCGGCCACGACGTCGGGGTCTTGGTCCGCGGACTCGGACGCGTCGTCGACGGGTTGCGCGCATCCGCGCGGCTGCTGCTCCTGGCCGGCTGGGCGCTCGGGTCCATCGCGGCCACCGGGAGCTGTGGTGTCGCTGCCCAGGACACGGCCGCGTTCCAGACGGCCCAGGCAGACTTCGAGCGCGGGGAGTACGCCGCCGCGGCGCGGGGCTTCGAGGCGATGCTCGAGGGCGGCTACGAGAACGGCTACGTCCTCTACGACCTCGGCAACGCATGGTTCCGGGCGGGTGAGCTCGGGCGGGCGATCGCGGCCTACCGACGGGCCCAGCTCTACCTTCCTTCCGACGCCAACCTCGAGGTCCACCTGCGCCGCGCGCTCGATGCGCGCCCGCGCCCGCTGTCGCCGCCCGCCGCGCGATCGCTCGCCGACTACGTGCTGTTCTGGCGGGGGCGCATCTCGTGTCGTGCGGAGTTCGCCTGGGCTCTCGGACTTGGCGTGGTTGCGTTCGCGGCTGCGCTCGTGCGGTTGCTCCGGTCCGGAGGGTCAGGTCTCCGCATGGTCGCCTGGCCTTGTGCTGTGGCCTCGGTGCTGCTGGCGGTCTCCGGCTGGCTGGATGCGCAGGCGTTGGCAGCCCGCGCGCACGGGGTCTTGGTCGCCCCCGACACCGTCCTGCGGACCGGCCCCGGGGAGACGTTCGAACCCCGCTACGAGCAGGGGCTCGGCGAGGGGGCGGAGCTCGCGATCCGGGAGCGGCGTGACGGGTGGTTCGAGGTGCTCGCAGGCGGTCAGTACGAAGGGTGGCTGCCCGCCGAGAGCGTGGCCACCTGGTGAACTGGTCCGACGTCGCCGAATTCGTCCCAAGTCGGCGCTGTCGCCGCGCCGATGAACACCGACGTGGACGCGACGGTGCGGAGCCGAGGACTCGGAGCGAGCTGTGCGCACGTGCAGGCGGCGGCGGCGGATCTGCGCCGCTTCGTGCGCGCGGCGGCGTCGCGCCGCACGGAGCTCGATCGCAGCGAGCGGGCCGCGCTCGCCCAGGTCCGGGCCACGCTCGAGTCCCTCGTCCGAGCGATCGATGAACTGCACCTGCCGGGCCTCGGCGCCGACGCGTTCGCGTCCCTGTCCGAGGCGTCGGTCGATGCCATGCTGGCCAAGCTGATGGGTGAGAGTCTGGAGACCGGGAGTCCTCGAACCGTCGAGCTGACCGGAGCCGAGGCGATGGCGGTTCCGAGTCCGGCCGAGGCCGCCGACGCGGCGGGCGCTCTTCCCGAACCGCCCGTCCGGCAACCGGTGCCCGCGGACCGCCTTCTCCAGACCCTCCTGGAGGAAGTCGACGGTCCGGTGTCCCTGCAGGGCGAGGCCTGCACGCTGCCGATCGCGACCCTGGTCAACATGCTGGCAGGGTCGCTGCAGTCCGGGAGCCTCCACCTGCGCCGCGTGGACGAGCACCTGCGCTTCGTGTTCGAGGATGGCCGGATCGTTGCGACGTGGACCGACCACGCGCCGCCGAGCCAGCGGCTGGGCTCGATCCTCGTCGCCCAGGGCGCGCTGACCCAGGAACGCTGCGACGCGCTCTTGGCCGCGGCCCGCGCGCGGGGGTCGGCCTTCGGCGCGGTCGCCCTCCAGGCGGGCGCGATCGACCCCGATCAGCTGGCCGAAGCGCTCCGCACCCAGGTCCAGGCGCGTTTCGACCGGGTCTTCGATGATCCGCACGTCGCCTATGCCTTCCGGGCATCCCGGGAGGACGCCGGGGCCTACCGGCTCGACGTGGATGCGCGGCAGATGGTGTTCGAGAGCGCGCGTCGCAGCGACGAGCGGTCCGACCTCCGCGCCTGACCGCGCGGGGCCGGGCTTCCGTCCTGGCTTGCATCGGGAGCGGGCATCCGTTCGAAGAGACGGGCCGCCCGCGGGGCGTGATCCACCATGAACACCCGAACTGCCCTCCTTCTCGCGGCCGTCCTCGCCGCCTGCTCGACCCAAGAACAGGAGCCGAACTCCGGGGCCCCGACCGAGTCTGCCGGCCGAGCCAAGTCCGTGGACTCCAGCGCCGAGGCCGCCCCGGTGGCCGCGAAGGAATCGTCCGCGGCCGAGGAAACCGTCGAGGAAGTCGTCGAGGAGGCCAGCACCGAGACCCCCACCATGAGCATCTACGAACTCGAAGCCGAGACCCTCGAAGGCGAGCCCGCCGCACTTTCCAGCTACCGCGGCAAGGTCACGCTCGTCGTCAACGTCGCGAGCCGCTGCGGCAACACGCCCCAATACGCCGGGCTCCAGGCCCTCCACGCCGAGCTGGAGGATCGCGGTTTTGCGGTCCTCGGTTTCCCGAGCAACGACTTCGGCGCCCAGGAGCCGGGCTCGGCCACCGAGATCCGCGAGTTCTGCTCGTCGAAGTTCTCGGTCGACTTCCCGATGTTCGCGAAGGTGAAGACCAAGGCTGGCGACGGCCAGTCCCCGGTCTACGAACGCCTCTCGGCCGCGGTCGACGGGCAGCTGCCGAACTGGAACTTCTGCAAGTACCTCGTCGGCAAGGACGGTCAGGTCCTCGGTTTCTACCCGTCGCGCGTCGCGCCCGACGACGCCGCGCTGCGCCAGCAGATCGAAGCGGCGCTGCAGTGAGGGAACCCACGCGACCGAACGGCCCCCGGGGTTAGGCTCGGTCGCGATGCGCGACGCTCCTCCCTCCGATTGGACCTACGCCGAGCGCTTCGATGCGCTCGGCAAGGGCTGCGGCGAGGTCCTCCTCGACCTCAAGCTGACGCTCGGCGCGCTCGCGCCGGGCACCCTGGTGCTGGCTCTGACGGACGACGCCGGTGCCCCCGTCGAGATCCCGGCGTGGTGTGGGCTGACGGGTCATGCGCTGCGCGGCGCTGAGCATCCGTTCTACCTCATCGAACGCCGCGCTGGCCCGTGACCCGGCGTCGCATCGCACGGATGCGGTCGTACTCGAAGTGGTAGACGCCATCGCCGCGGCGCGTGCCGACCTGCGTGGAGTAGAGCAGGTAGAGCCAGGTCTTTCCGTCGCGACGCGTCAGCAGCGGTTGCGGAACGTGGCAACCCTCCGCGTCTTCGTCGGGCGGCACGAAGGGCAGCACTTCCCAGGTCAAGCCATCCTCGGAGATGGCTTCGCGGATCTGCCGGCTCTGCCAGCCGTCGCCCCCTTCCGGCACGGGGAAGCCCGGCGGGTCGCCGAAGCAGTGGTAGCGGCGGCCGACCTTGACGACTGCGGGGTTCGGCCAGTTGTCGAGCACCGGCTCGTCGAGCGGATGCGTGATCTGGAATGCACCCTCGTCGAGGAACCCGCGACGGCTCCTCGCGTGTCCCGTGCACACGCCGCGGTTCGGGATCCAGTAGTCGAACCACAGGCGGAATCGGCCGTTCTCGTAGAGCAGGGATGGCCGGTGGAAGTCACCGATCCGATCCGGCTCGGGCTTGGGTTCGGCTTCGTCCCCGTCGCGGAAGAGCAGCGGGTGCTCACCCTTCTCCCAGTGGATGCCGTCCTCGGATACGGCGCCGAGCACGCACTGGACCATGGTCGACGGGTAGCCCTCGACCGGATCGAAGTGACGGGAGGTCGCGCTGTAGGCCATGTAGAAGCGGCCGCGGACCTGCACGACGCTCGGGTCGCCGACGTGCCATGCCTCGTACCAGCGGTCGCCTGCGGTCAGGACCGGGACCCAGGTCGCAGGCTTCCCTTCGCTGTCGAAGCGATCCTCTCCGGCGTAGACCTCCCAGGTCTGGAGGTCATCCGATCGCGCGTGATAGATCGCGTCGCAGCCCGGGATGTCGACGTTCGTGTGCGTCGCGGCCCAGCCGAAGAACCACATGCGGTAGCGGGGGCTCTCGTCGACCTCGATGACGCACGGGTTGTACATGTTGACGAACCCGTCGATCAGCGGCGTCGGATTGCGTTCCCAAGGGACCTGCTGAGCGCCCAGAGCAGCGGTCGCCGCGAGGCCCGTGCAGAGGGCGACCGCTGCGTGGCCGCGCCCCATGCGAGGTCGACTTTGCATGAAGCGGATCGACCGCA
>JBEAPQ010000518.1:0-3769 GCA_041164325.1 Planctomycetota bacterium
GGCCGCCTCTGCCCGATCGAGACGCCGGAAGGCTCGAACATCGGCCTCATCTCGAGCCTGTCGATCTACAGCTCCCTCGATGACTACGGGTTCCTGACGACGCCCTACCGCGTCGTGAAGAACGGCAAGGTCACCGAGGAGACCGTTCGTCTGCGCGCCGACGAGGAGTTCCACGCGGTCCTGGCACCGGCGGACACCGTCGTCGACGACAAGGGCAAGATCGTCTCCGAGGACGTGTCCGGCAAGGTCATCGCCCGCATCAAGGGCGACCCGATCCTCGTCGACCCGAAGGACATCCACTACATGGATGTCAGCGCCAAGCAAATCGTCGGCGTGTCCGCGTCGCTGATCCCGTTCCTCGAGCACGACGACGCGAACCGCGCTCTGATGGGTTCGAACATGCAGCGGCAGGCCGTGCCGCTGCTGGTCACCGAGCCTCCGGTGGTCGGCACCGGCATGGAGGAGGTCGTCGCTGCGAACTCCTCGATGGTGGTCCGCGCCCGCAAGGGCGGGACGGTCAAGTTCGTCGACGCGTCGAAGATCGTCATCGGCGACGAGACCTACCGCCTCCGCAAGTTCGAAGGTCTGAACGAGCGCACCTGTCTCAACCAGGTGCCGATCATCAAGCCGGGTGAGAAGGTCGAGAAGGGTCAGATCCTCGCCGATGGTGCCGCCACCAAGGACGGCATCCTGGCGCTGGGGCGGAACCTCACGGTCGCCTTCATGCCGTGGGACGGCTACAACTACGAGGACGCGATCCTGCTGTCCGAGAACCTCGTGCGGGACGACGTTTTCACGTCGATCCACATCGATGAGTTCGAGATCGAGATCCGCGAGACGAAGCTCGGTCGCGAGGAGTTCACCCGCGACATTCCGAACGTGTCGGAACGCGCGCTTCGCCACCTCGATGAGACGGGCATCGTCCGCGTCGGCACCCGCTGCAAGCCGGGAGACATCCTGGTCGGCAAGGTGGCCCCGAAGAGCAAGAGCGAGCTGACCCCGGAAGAGAAGCTCCTCCACGCGATCTTCGGTCGCGCGGGTGAGGACGTGAAGAACGCCTCCCTCGAGGTCCCGACCGGCGTCGAAGGCATCGTCATCGCCGCCGAGAAGTTCTCCCGGAAGGTCAACCTGACCGATCAGGAGCGTCAGCGGAACCTCCAGGAGATCAAGAAGGCCGAGATCGAGTTCCTCGACCAGTTCCGGGAGTCGACCCGCGTCCTGGTCCAGGAGGCGGTCGAGGTCCTCGGCAGTGAGCTTCTGGACGCCGACGGCAAGACTCCGGTCGAAGTCGTCGATGGCATGCTCATGCTCGACCTGCGTCGGATCCGCGACCACGTCCGCCAGCTGGCGGAGACGCACGCGGAGACCAAGACGCGCAATGCGCTGATGGCCCTGGTCCAGGCCCACACCGACAAGATCGAGGATGCGGAGACCGAGAAGAACAAGCTCGTGAACCGCCTGTCCCGCGGCGACGAACTGCCGAACGGCGTCCTCGAGATGGTCAAGGTCTACGTCGCGACGCGGCGCAAGATCTCGGTGGGGGACAAGATGGCCGGCCGCCACGGCAACAAGGGCGTCATCTCGCGCATCCTGCCCTCGGAGGACATGCCGTTCCTCGAGGACGGAACGCCGGTCGACATCGTGCTCAACCCGCTCGGCGTGCCGAGCCGCATGAACGTCGGTCAGATCCTCGAGACCCACCTCGGTTGGGCCGCCTCCAAGCTCGGCTACCGCGCGATCACCCCGGTGTTCGACGGCGCAGACGAATCGGAGATCGAAGAGGCGCTGACCAAGGCCGGTTGCGCGACCGACGGCAAGAGCCAGCTCTACGACGGTCGGACCGGCGAGCCGTTCACGCAGCGCGTGACGGTGGGCAAGCTCTACATGCTGAAGCTCCACCACCTGGTCGACGACAAGGTCCACGCACGCGCGACCGGACCCTACTCGCTGATCACGCAGCAGCCGCTCGGCGGCAAGGCGCGCTTCGGTGGCCAGCGCTTCGGCGAGATGGAAGTGTGGGCGCTCGAAGCCTACGGCGCTGCGCACATCCTCCAGGAGCTGTTGACCGTCAAGTCCGACGACGTCGACGGCCGGACCAAGATCTACGAGGCCATGGTCAAGAACGAGAACATCCTGGAGCCCGGCACGCCGGTCTCGTTCGGTGTTCTCTGCAACGAGATCAAGGGCCTGGGGCTCAACATCGAGCTCCACAAGCGTGGATCGGCAGAGGAGCTGCTCGGCGCGTGATGACGCGCGCCGTGGACAGCTTCTGCCGATCGCGCGGGTGTCCCGGAAGGGCCGCCCGCCTCCTCCCCGCTCTTCGACTCACTCCCCGGTCGACTACCCTTCAGGTGCACGATGGTTGAGACCATCTACGACAAGATCAACGACTACGCCTCGGTGACCATCCGGCTGGCCTCTCCCGAGGACATCCGCTCCTGGTCATTCGGCGAGGTCAAGAAGCCCGAGACCATCAACTACCGGACCTACCGGTCCGAGCGGGATGGTCTGTTCTGTGAGCGCATCTTCGGTCCTGAGAAGGACTGGGAGTGTGCCTGCGGCAAGTACAAGGGCATCAAGCACAAGAACATCATCTGCGACAAGTGCGGGGTGATGATCACGACGTCCCGTGAGCGCCGGAAGCGCATGGGACACATCAACCTGGCTGCGCCGGTTGCCCACATCTGGTTCTTCAAGGCGATGCCGTCGCGCCTCGCCACGCTGCTCCAGGGGCTGAACGACAAGGTCAAGACGTCGAGCCTCGAGCGCGTCATCTACTTCCAGGACTACCTGGTCGTCGAAGCGGGTGACACGCCGCTCAAGCGTCTGCAGCTCCTCACCGAGGAGGAATACCGCCAGGCCCGCCAGAAGTTCGGCAACAGCTTCCAGGCCGGCATGGGTGCGGAGGCGGTCCGTGAGGTTCTCAAGACGATGAACCTCGACGAGATCTCCGAGAACCTCCGCGAGGACCTGCGTCAGACCGACGCGAAGCAGCGGATCAAGGACATCATCAAGCGGCTCAAGACCGTCGAGATGCTCCGCGACTCGGGCAACCGCCCCGAGTGGATGATCATGGACGTCGTTCCGGTCATCCCGCCGGACCTGCGTCCGCTCGTCCTGCTCGATTCGGGCAACTTCGCGACGTCGGACCTCAACGACCTCTACCGTCGTCTGATCAACCGCAACAACCGCCTGAAGAAGCTGCTCGACCTCAACGCCCCTGAGGTCATCATCCGCAACGAGAAGCGGATGCTGCAGCAGTCGGTGGACGCGCTGTTCGACAACGGTCGCTGTCGTCGCCCGGTCCTCGGCAGCAGCAACCGGCCGCTCAAGTCCCTGACGGACATGATCAAGGGCAAGCAGGGGCGCTTCCGCGAGAACCTGCTGGGCAAGCGCGTCGACTACTCGGCGCGCTCGGTCATCGTGGTCGGTCCTGACCTCAAGCTGCACCAGTGCGGCCTGCCCAAGAAGATCGCGCTGGAGCTCTTCCAGCCGTTCATCATCCGGCGCCTCAAGGAGATCGGCCTCGCTGACACGATCAAATCGGCCAAGAAGATGCTGGAGCGCCGCGACGAGGAGGTCTGGGACATCCTCGAGGAGGTCATCCGTGACCATCCGGTGATGCTCAACCGCGCGCCGACCCTGCACCGCATCGGCATCCAGGCCTTCGAGCCCGTGCTGATCGAGGGCAACGCGATCAAGCTGCACCCGCTGGTCTGCGCGGGCTTCAACGCCGACTTCGACGGCGACCAGATGGCCGTGCACCTGC
>JBEAPQ010000519.1:0-3278 GCA_041164325.1 Planctomycetota bacterium
TCGTCCTCGAGTTCGACCAGCACCTCGTCGGCCTGGACGCGCTGCCCGGCGGCGACCACGTTCATCGTGCGGATGCGGGTCAGGATGCGGGACGCGACCTGGATCTCCTGGACCGCACGGATGGTGCCGACCGCCTCTTCGACGACGGGAGCGTCCACGCCCTCGGCGGCGATGACCTGGGCATCACGGGGGACCGGAATCCCGATGCGCTCAGGAGTGTCCGTGGCGGGGATCTTGTCCGCGAACACTCCGCTCAGCCAGAGGACGAGCGCGGTCATCGCGGCAAGGACCAGCAGGACGACCGCGGTGCGGCGCAGCCCCGACAGCAGGGATCGGACGTTCACGACAGCTCCGGTTGATATATCGAGAAAAGGCGATATGTGAGCATCGAGCGGGGGGGTGCGCAACGGTTCTGGTCGGCTGGACTTTCGTCCGTGACGTCCCAGGAAGGGGCGTGGGAACCCGGCGATGTCACCGAGGTCAGGGCTTTCGCTCCTTCTTCCGGGGGCTGGCTGTGACCCCGGGCGCCGATACCCTGAGCTAGCCTTCTCGGCTGGACGCCCTGTCCGTCCGCTGATCCTGTCTCGCTGCCCCCCCCTCCGACCGCGGTCCCAGGGGGTGGTTTCGAACTCCACCTGGCACGCACGTGCTCCGACGACGTGCAGCCTGCCCCCAGGTATCGAATGCGCCCTTCCTTGATGTCCGACTCCGCTGCAGCGTGTCGTCCCGCGGTCCTTGGCGGACTCATGCTTGCAGTCTTCGCGACGTTCGCGCCCGCCCAGGGCACGCTCGGCGTCAGCGGTGGCTTCGCGCGGCTCCAGCCCGCTCGCGCGAAGACCTTCATCAAGTCGAGTTCGGACCCGGATGAACGGCCGTTCTCGGCGGTGATGGGCAACGACGACGGCTTCTCCGGCCTCAACGCCGTCGAGTCCTTCCGCTACCAGTCGGGGTTCGACGAGCTGTCGGTGCTCGCCGACATCCAGGGACGCGCCGGCTACATGGGGCTGTTCTTCCGCAACTTCTGGAGCGGTGTGGCGGGGCTGCCGATCCTGCTGCAGGAGCGGAATCGCGCGCAGATCCTGGCGGACAATCGGTTGCTCCACGACCGGCTGCTGCCCGACTACTTCCGCAACACGACCCACCCGGGCGGACAGATCCCGCCCTTCGACGGTCCGTTCACGGCGGGCCGCGCGGGCGGCTTCCTGACGCACACGCCGATCACGTGGCAGGACCAGTTCCGCGTCCAGGTCTACGAGAACGCCTTCGAGAACTCCGGTCGCTTCCACAAGGTGGCAGGCACGCTGATGTCACCCGAGCGCCTCGTCGAGGTCCCCGACAAGGCCGCTTGGGAGCGCGTCTACTCGCGGATCGGCGGCTGGCGTCACGACGTGCCGCGGAACGCGACGACCATGCGGCTGGCGCTGCCGGGTCCTGATGCTCCGACGACGGTCCGTCTCGCCGGCCCCGGTGCGATCCTGGAGCTGCGGGCAAGCCTCGTCGACCCGAGCCTCTGGGACGACATCTGGGTCCGGATGCGCTGGGACGGGATGTCGGAGCAATACGTGGACGCGCCGCTGCGGTTCTTCGGCGCCATGGTGCGCCGCGGGCACGCCGCTCCGATGGACACTCTGTTCCTCGGCAACGACGGCCAGGAGATCTGGTGCTACCTGCCCATGCCCTTCGACGAGAGCGCCGAGCTCGAGTTCGTCAACCGAGGCGCATCCGGCACGAGCCTCGACCTGACGCTGGCGACGTGGCAGGGCGAATACCCCAGGCCTTGGGGTTACTTCTCCGCCCACTTCGACCACGAGATCACTCGGCTCGGCGTGCCCTTCCAGGGGCCCCGCCTCGAGAACGTGCGCGGCATGCTGCGCGGCCTGTTCCTGGAGGACTTCGTCGACACCAGCGGGCGCATCCAGCACATCGACCTGATGCACCTCGAGGGTGACCTGTGCATCCGCATCAACGGCAACCGCGGCGATGACCACAACTTCGCGGCGACCGAGACGTCGGTCGGCAAGTGGGGATGGTACGGCACGGCGTCCGACGTCTTCTTCGCCGGGGACACGTCCTTCAACACCGGCATGATGCCGCTCGTGCGCCCGAACTACGTGATCGAGATCGAGCGCATCGAGGGCTCGACCTACGTGTTCGACCCGGTGCAGTTCGTGGACGGCATCGAGATCCGGCTCGAGCACGGTGTCCAGAACCTGGCGAACGCCGAATACGGCCTGTTCTCGTTCTTCTACCTGGAGCCGGGCGCAGCCCGCGAGACGTTCCAGCGGATCGACGTCGGGGATACCGCAGCGGAGACCGCAGCCAACGTGCAGTTCGGGAACGCACCGCGCTTCGAACTCACGTCCTCGTTCTTCCGCGACGCGTTCTTCGAGACCGCTCCTCTGCACGACGACGGTCGCAACGTGCAGGACTTCTACCGGTTCGATGTCCAGGCAGCGAACCTGCGGCGCTACCGCGGAGTCGGCCTCGGATTCCGCCTCGACCGCCCGAAGGTCGGAGACGGAGGGCTTTGCCAAGCGAGGATCTTCGTCGATGGCATCTACGCCGGGCTGATGCACAGCTACAGCTCGAACGCGTTGAACCGCTGGAAGGAAGGCGGCGAGCTCGAGGTCGAGCTGCCCCGCGCGCTGACGGACGGAAAGTCCGGCTTCACGGTCGAAGTGCGGCCGGTCTCGGGCACGGCGCCGCTCCGCATCGGTGAGATCACGCTGCACGGCTACCTGCGCGACTGACGGCGCGTACGAGCGCGCTCCCCCCGGACTGCGCTCCTACCCGCCGCCCAGCACGCCGCGTGCGGTCGCCGCGCCTGCGAACACGCAGACGATGGCGCCCAAGTTCTGCGCGAGGATGTTCGCCATCGCGCGCGCCGTGTGTCCGAGTCGGAGGAGCTCGGCGTTCTCGAAAGCGAACGTCGAGAACGTCGTGAATGCCCCGAGGAATCCGGTCAGCACGACGACGCGGGCGCGCGGTGACAGCACGCCGTTCGTCTCGGCCAGCACCGTGACGAGACCGAACGCGAAGCTCCCTGCACAGTTGATCGCCAGGGTCGACCACGGGAACGCACCGCGCGCGGTCGGTGCCACGATGGCGTGGATCAGGTAGCGCGCGATCGCTCCGCCCGCACCGGCAGCTCCGAGGAGGAGCCAATCTGCGATCGTCGTGTCGTCGGGCTTGAGAGCCATCCGTCGGGGCGGGAGCGAGGCCCGGTGGATTGGAGTCCCCGGGGCGTGTCGCTCTCGGGGTGCGCTCGGAGAGTAGCG
>JBEAPQ010000520.1:0-6489 GCA_041164325.1 Planctomycetota bacterium
CCTCCACGACGCCCCCGACGCCGTCCGCAACCGCGTCCGCCGCTACGAGCTGACCCAGGTCCGCTGCGCGGCCCCGCTGTGAGGGCGGTGACCCGGCGCCCTCACTTCCGCAGCCCGCCCTGCTCCTCCAGCCACGCGAGGATCGTGCGGGCGTAGAGGAAGTGCGCGGCCTCGTTCGGGTGCTTGTGGACCGGGGGCTCGATCGCCCACCTGTCGTTCCACTCGTCGACCGGGAGGAAGCACTCGATGCGCGGGACGCCGAGGGTGGCGGTGCAGGCGACGACCTCGGGCATCGGCTGGCCGGGGCCATCGCCGACGGTGTCGAAGACGACGAGCGGGACGTCGCCGGCGAGGTCGTCGAGGAGCTGGAAGCCGAGGCAGCAGAGCTTGGCGGCCTCGGGGTTCGAGCGGATGCCGATCCAGTAGTCGGACCGGCCGAACGAGCCGCGCGCCTCGTTGACCTTCCTGTAGATCATCCGCGCGAGGTAGGAGCTGCGCGCGAACGACGGCACGGCCAGCGGCGGCGGCGCCGCGTCCTTCGCCTGCTCGGTCGCCTGGATCGGCACGTCGTTGAAGATGAACGGGACCAGCACGAGGTCCGGCTCGTAGGACAGGCCGAGGTCCTTGAGCACGATGTAGTAGTCGCCGAGCCCGCGGCCGGGTCCCGACAGGTTGACGACCTCGACCCGGTCCTTGCCGAACGGCGCGTCGACTTCGTTGAGCAGCGTCTCGAGCCGGCGCGGGAAGCACGCCTCTTCGCGGACGCCCCAGCCGAACGGCACCGAGTCACCGACGACGACGATGCGGTAGACGTCGTCCGGCTTCTGCTTGGGCACGACCGGGGTCCGGTAGCCCTCGTCGTTGAAGTCGAACGACGAGCCGAGGAACTCGACGTGCGCGCCGGGCCGCAGGTAGAAGCTCTCGAGCACCATCGCGCCCGGCGGGTTCGGCCCGCGGATGCCGGCGATGAAGCGGTCGTGCTCCATCTGCTCGCCGAACTCGTAGGGATCGACCAGCCGGAGCAGGAGCTCGCCCGCCAGCGCGGCCAGACCGAGGCCGGTCAGCGGCAGGAGGACGGCCAGGGCCAGGAACTTGCGGCGGATCATCGGCGGATGGGGGCCCGGCGGGCCCTTCCCTAGTTTCGCCCATTCCGACCGCAGGAATGAACCCCGGGCCCCGCTCGCTGGCGGGTCCAGCCCCCCCGCCGTAACGTCCTTCGTCCCCATGGACGTGACCCTGACGACTTGGATCGCCGTCCCCCTGCTCGGCGGGGTGATCGGCTACGTGACCAACCGCATCGCCGTGAAGATGATCTTCCGGCCGATCCGCCCGGTGAACGTGCTCGGCCTGAAGGTCCAGGGCCTGATCGGGCGGCGACAGGGAGACCTGGCCCGGAGCATCGGCGACGTCGTCGGCGACCACCTCGTCCAGCACGAGGACATCGTCCAGGGTTTCCGGAACGTCGACCTCGAGTCGATGCTCGGCGAGGTCATCGAGAAGGGCCTGGCGCCCAAGGTCGAGCAGCTCCGCAACCTGCCGCTGATCGGAGGCTTCCTGACCGCCGAGCGGATCGACGACCTCCGCGGTGCGATCATCCAGGGGATCCTCGACCACAAGGACCTGATCCTCGAGCGCCTGGAGCAGGCGGTCGAGGCCGGCATCGACGTCCAGAAGATGGTCCGCGAGAAGGTCGAGGCGTTCCCGGTCGAACGCCTCGAGAAGCTCGTCCTGAAGGTCGCGAGCCGCGAGCTGCGTGCGATCGAGATCCTCGGCGGCCTGCTCGGCGTGCTGATCGGGATCGGCCAGGTCGCGGTGATCTGGAGTCTCTCGGGCTCCGCTCCGTCGTGACCCGCACCGCGGGCCGGGCTATGCCCGCCCGACACACGCACGCCGCCGCACGCAAGGTCCCACCTCCCGATGCGCCCCACGCACCTGTCGCTCGCCCTAGCCCTCGCTCTGACGCCATTCGCCTCGTCGCAGGAGGCGGGTCCCGACGCCGTCGACTGGCGCATGCCGTTCCGCTCGCCGCAGGCCAACCTCGTGCCTCCGGAAGACATGTGGGCGCACCTGCGCCCGATGTACGAGATCGCGCGGAGCGCGGCCCCCGACAACAAGCAGGTCGAGGACGGCGTCGAGGTCGTGCTCGACCCCTCCTGGATCGAGCACCGGAAGGCCCTCGACGCGATGCGCCAGGACGCGGGCTACGTGTCCCTGGTGATCAGAGACAGCCAGCACGTCGCGGACCGTGCGATCGCGTTCTACGGCGCGTTCTACCACCCGGATCCGCAGGCGGTCCTCCAGCTGATCGAGCACATCCCGGGCGAGCCGTCGCGGACGCTGCGTGAGGACGCCTACCGCCGCGCGGTGGACTACCTGCAGACCCACCTCGGCCGAGAGGTCGAGGGTGATCTCGAGGCTTGGCAGAAGCTGAAGGCCAGCCCCGCCGAGCAGAAGCCGCCGCGGCCCGGTGACTTCCTCTACGGCTTCGATCCGACGGCGTTCGTCGCGCTGTGGTCCGTCGACGACGAACGCGACCACGAGCAGGGACTGTGGTTCCTGGCCCGCTGCGCCGAGGCGCGGCAGGGCATCGGCAAAGCAGCGTGGATGCTCGATCGAGACCGGCTCCGCGCGCTCGCGGCGACCGGCAGCCCGAAAGTCCGCGTCGCGCTCGCCGACTTCGTCGGGCGGGTGTCGGGACTCACCTGCGACCTCGCGCCGGACGCCAGCGCCGACGCGTGGCTCGCGTGGCTGGCGAAGGCCCACGACGAGGTCTTCCCGCCGCTGCTCCGCGTCTCTGCGGGGCTCTACGACCTCTACCCGCACGCCGACCGCGACGAGCTCGCCCGTGTCGGGCGCGCCCACCTCGCGGCCGGGACGCTCGGCACCGAGAACGTGCTCGGCTCGACGAAGGCAGGCCTTCCCTACCGCGGCTTCCGCATCGAGAAGCTGCCGAGCCCCCTCGACCGGCTGGGCCTCGAGCCCGGCTGCGTGGTGCTGTCCGTCAACGGCACGCCGACGCCGACGGGAGCGCGGCTGACCCAGGTCCTCGAGCGCGCGCTGCCGGGCCCCGCGCAGTTCGTCGTCGAGTTCATCGACGCAGCGGGCCAGAACAAGGCGATCCGCTACCGCGTGCTCGCGTCCTGGTGACGGGCGCCGGATCGATCAGGCCGTGAACAAGTCAGCCTACGGCCTCTGAGGTGCTTGCTCGGCGGCCGCTCCGCGGCCGCGGGAGAGCCCGTGACTCACTTGAGTCACAGCCTGTCAACGAACGTCGAGCTGCAGCACCGCCCCGTCGCCGGGCGTGACCGTGCGCACCGCCTCGCGCACGCCGAGGCGCGGTCCCTCGACGCGGATGCGGTAGGAACCCGGCTCGAGATCGCCGGCCGAGAACGACCGCGTCCCGCCGGCGAGCACGGCGCGCCCGCTGCGCAGGAGCGCGCCGGACTCGGACCAGACGGCGTACACCACCGGCTCGCCGACCAGGTCCTCGGGCACGTCGAGCTCGACGCGCACCGCGACGCCGGACGCGACACGGACCTCGGTCTTTGCTTCGACGCCGCCGGCGACGTGGACCGATGGCCCGACCGCGGGAGCCGCACCCGGGGCATCGACGCTGACCCGCCACTCGCCGTCCGGCACGCCGGTGAACAGCGCTCGGCCGTCACGATCGGTGAGTCCTGGATCGAACAACGCAGCGCGCCGGCCGTCCGCCCGGAGCAGGGTCACCAGCGCATTGGCGCGCGGGCGGAGTGCCTCGTCGACGACGTGGACCACGAGCGAGGAGCCCGCCGCCATCCGCAGCTCGATCCCCTCCCGCAACTCGCCCGCGCCGAGCTCGAAGCCCGCACTCCGCGCCGCGACGCTGTTGCCTCCCCCGCCGATGAACCACGGCCGCGCGATGACCGCGTAGCGGCCGGGAGCGACCGCGTCGAACCGGAACACGCCGTCGGCCCCGGTCAGCTCGACCCCGTCGCCGACCTGCTGGGAACCCGACACATCCGCACTCCGCTGTTCGGGCCGCTCGAGGGCCACGACGATCCCCGACAGCGGTTGCCCCTGCTCGTCGAGGACGATCCCGGCGATGCGGCCGCCCGGCAGCGTCAGGTCCAGCGTCCGGTCAGCACCGCCGGCGAGTTCGATCTGCTCGGGCGCACCGAGGTTGCCGCCCAGCAGGCCGGACCGCGCCTGCACGACCCAGAGCCCCGTCTCGACAGACGCCACTTGGAACCGCCCGTCGCGCACCGGAGCCATGTGCCGGGGCAGCCCCGAGCCCGGCCGGGAGAACGCGACGACGCCGTCCGCGAGCGGCACGCCATCGACGGTCACCCGTCCGCGGACCGTCACCGCTGCGTCCTCGCCGGCCCCCTCGTGGACGAGCGTGACTTCGACTTCCTCGCCGTCACGCACCGCGACGCGCTCGGAGACCATCTGGTCGAGCGCGCTGCTGACGATGGCGCCGAGATCGAACTTCGCGAAGTCCTGGCCGCCCGTCGGCTGCCAGCTGTTCTGCTGGCCGAAGTCCGGCGGCATCGCCGTCACCTTGTAGCCGCCGACCGACAGGGCCTCGAAGCGGAAGCGACCGTCCGCGTCCGACGTCGAGAACGCGTGGCCCATCCCCGAGAAGTGCTCGGCCTGGACCCGCCAGCCGGCGTGCCCGCGTCCCGCACCATCCTCGATGCGGCCGAAGACCACGCCGCCGCGGCTGAGCTCGAGCACGACGTCGCGGACGAAGTCGCCCGCGGCGAACCGGATCGCGTGGGAGCGCATCGTCGCGAAGCCCTCCGCCTCGACCACGAGGCGCGCGCTGCGCCCGCTCAGGCCTTCGATCCGGAAGTGTCCGTCCGGTCCCGTCGGCGCCCCCTCGTCCCCGCCCAGCAGTCCTGCCACGAAGGGCGAGTCCATCGGCCCGCCGCGCGCGACGCGCACCGTCGCGTCGGCGACAGGTGACCCTGCCGCGTCGACGACCACGCCCTCGATCGAGGCCGGCGGCTCGAGACGGACCTCGCCGACGTCGACCGCCCCTTCGCTCGTGTCGACGCGCTGCACGGATGGTGCGTAGCCCTCCGCCTCGACGACCAGCTCGAGCGTCCGGCGCGGCGCACCCGGGATCTGGAACCGCCCGTCGACGACGGAGTCCGGATCGGCTCGCGCCACGTCGCGCTCCATGACCATGAACTGGCGCTGCCGGAGTCGTGCGGTGAACGCCGTGCACGGCTCGCCGGTCCTGGCGTCGACGACGCGGCCGTGGACGGACGTCGTCGCGAGCATGCGGAGCTCCACGCCCGCACCGCCGACGACCGCCTTGCCGCGCGCCGGCTCGAGGTCCGGCCAGCGAACCGCCGCCAACTTGACCTCGGTGCCTGCCGTCTCGTAGCCGCCCAGCCGGAACGTCCCGTCCGCCCCGGTCGCCACGCCGCGCTCGTCCGCGCCGATCGTCATCATCTCGAGCCCCAGGACCGCCTGCAGGTCGAAGCCCATCACCGACTCGCCGAAGCCACCGAGGTCGAGGACGATCGCGCCTTCGACCGGTGCACCCGCCTCGTCGATGACGAGGCCCGTGACAGCCTGCCCGGGGTCCAACGCGATCGATGCCTCGACCGGTCCGCTGGACGGCACTTCGATCGACTGCTCGGCCGGCAGGAAGCCGGGCGTCGACTGCCGCAGCAGCGCGCGCCCCGGCGGGAGCCCCAACAGGAGAGCGCACCCCGCGGCGTCGGTCCTGCCGCGGTAGGACTTCGGCACGTCGCCACCCCGCCGCCCCGGCATGGGAACCAGCAGGTCGGGGTAGACGAGCGTCACCCGCGCGCCCGCGCGGGGGGCTCCCTCCTCGTCCCGCACCGTGACCTGGAGCTTCGCACCCTGCCGCAGGTCGATCCGCACCAGCAACTGCTGTCCGACCCGGAGCTGCACGTCGCGGTGCGCCTCTTCGTAGCTTTCCGCGCGCGCGAGGAGGTGCAGACTCCGAGACGCGGTCGCTTCGTCGATCCCCTGGAACACCGCGCGCCCATCCGCATCGGTCCGCGTCCGCCGCGGGATCGTCCGCCCCATCAGCGCCCCCATGTCCTGGAGGGCGCGCGGGTCGGAGAAGGCCTTCGGGTCGACGATCTCCATCAGCTCGACGCGCGCACCCTGGATCGGAACGCCCGCTTCGTCCGAGACCACGACCAGCAAGCTCGCCGCGGACACCGCCTCGAGGTCCCCGACGTCGATCAATGCGCCCGCGGCGATCTCGACCCCATGCGGGACTTCGAGCCGCACGGTGTCGTGCCGCACGTCGACCGCCCACCGGCCCGTCGGCGGATCGACGAACGTGAAGCGGCCGTCCGGGCCGATCGGCGTCGTCGCGACCGGCTCGGCGCGTCCGAGCCACGCTTCGATCTTCGCTTCGAACTCGTCCTTCCGCGCGTCATCGCGGGCGAGCTCCATGCCGACGTTGGCCATCGCCATCACGCCGCCTTCCAGCGGATCGGGCGGCGGCACGAGCACCGC
>JBEAPQ010000521.1:0-3083 GCA_041164325.1 Planctomycetota bacterium
AGCACGGCGGCTCTCCTCGATCGTTTCGACGCGAGCCAGAACTGTCGCGAAGTCACGTGTCTCTATCACGAGACGAACTGGTGGCTCGAAGCGCGGATCGAGGACGGGGAGTCGCTCGGAGAGCTGGCCGAGGACCGCGGTGACACCTTCCTCTGATCCGCGCGCGGGCTCTCGCCATGATGCGATCTTCGCTCGGGTCCAGGCGCCCGTCACGGCGTTCGCCGGTGACGGCGCGCGCGCGTTCCTTCGCCGCGCGAACTTGCCGGGATACGTCCGTGTGGACGGGGCCGAGAGGCCTTCCCGCCTCCGCGTCGGCACGGTCTTGCGGAGCGCGCGGTTCGGTGCATGGGTGCGTCGCCGTCCGCGGGCGTTGACCGGAGATCCGCTCGGGCTCGAGGCGCTCCACGCCGAGCGTTGCTGCGATGCAAGTCCCGAGGAACGCCGTCGCGTCGCGGTCGGAGCCGCGATGGCAGCCGGTGCCGCGGGCCTCGTCGTGATCCCTGCGGAGGCCGAGTCCAGGAGCCTGCGTCGCGAGACGTGGACGCTGCTCCGCTGGGTGCGCGATGCGGCGCAGGTCCGCGTCCTCTACGTCGCAGACGGGACCGCCGAGCTGGATGACCTCGCCGACGAATTGTTGGTGATGCACGGAGGTCAGGCCTTCGGCCCGGACGAACCGTGGGGTCTGCTCGGCCGGACGCTGCGCGGTGGGTTCGCCGATTCTTTCCTCGTCGAGAGTCTGCTCGGCGCGGCGGTCGACTACCTCGACGAGGACGGGCGCTGGCTCCGCGTCGTGCTCGATGCCGCGGGTCAGGAGATCTACCTGCCGTTCGTGCGTCTGTCGCCCGGGTGGCGTGGTCGGATCGCGATCCGGCCCGACGCGGTCCTCGTGCTCGGCGAGCGTCTGGCGGGGGTGCGGGGAACGAACCAGGTCCGCGGTCGGATCGTTGGGCTCGGCGACCTGTACGGTCGGCGCCGCGTGGACGTCGATGTCGGACGGGGCGCACTTCTCCGTGCCGCCGTCGAAGAAGACACGGTGCGCGGACTCGGGATCGGGGTCGGGAGTGAAGTGTTCTGCGCGTTCGAGCCTTCGGCAGTCCGCTGGGCCGGGCAGGCGCCGCACGGTTCCGGTGCCTAGGGTGATCAACATGCAGCAGCCGCCGTCGCCTGGGTGCGAGTCTCTCCTGCGTCGATTCGAAGAGGTCCGTCGGGCCACGCACCGCCTCGTTGCTCCGTTGGCGATCGAGGATACGGTCGTCCAGTCGATGCCGGACGTCAGTCCGACCAAGTGGCACCTCGCGCACACGACGTGGTTCTTCGAGGCCTTCGTGCTCGTGCCGCACGCGCGCAGCTACCGGGTGTTCGACGAGGCCTACCACCACCTGTTCAACTCGTACTACGAGACGGCGGGGCGGATGCATCCCCGACCCCGGCGTGGCCTCCTGTCACGCCCGACGCTGCGTGAGGTGCAGGATTACCGCCAGCATGTGGAAGGCGGGATCGCGGCCCTGCTCGGCGACGCCGAGGTCGCCCCGGAAGTGGCGCGCCGGGTCGAACTCGGGCTGCATCACGAGCAGCAGCACCAGGAGCTGATCCTGATGGACATCCTGCACGTGCTGTCGTGCAACCCGATGCGCCCGGCCTACCGGTCGGACCTCTCGCACGGGGGTGGCGCGTCTTCTCCGGGCAAGCCCGGGTTCACCGAGCATGCGGGAGGACTGCTCGACTTCGGGGCGGACCCGACCGAGGGAGCTTTCGTCTTCGACAACGAGACGCCGAACCATCGAGCCTTCGTCCGGCCGTTCGCGCTGTCCGATCGGCTCGTGACGAACGGCGACTGGCTCGCGTTCTGCGCCGACGGGGGCTACGACCGGCCGGAACTCTGGTTGGCCGATGGCCTCACGTGGGTGCGCGAGCATGCCGTCCGCGGTCCTCTGCACTGGCAGTTCGAAGACGGTGCGCCCGCGTCCGAGTTCACGCTCGGTGGCCTCGTTCCCATCGATGGCGCCCGACCGGTCGTCCACGTCTCGTTCTACGAGGCGGACGCGTTCGCACGATGGGCTGGCCTGCGCCTGCCGACGGAGTGGGAGTGGGAGCACGCGGCGTCCGGATCGGATCCGCTCGACGGGAACTTCCTCGAAGACGATCGACTGCGTCCGATGCCGGCTTCCTCGGGGGCGCGACAGCTCTTCGGCGACGTGTGGGAGTGGACGGCGAGCGCCTACCTGCCCTATCCGGGGTTCCAGCCGTTGCCGGGCACGCTCGGGGAATACAACGGCAAGTTCATGAGTGGGCAGCAGGTGCTTCGTGGCGGGGCCTGCGTCACGCCGCGCGGCCACGTGCGCCGGACCTACCGCAACTTCTTCCAGCCCGCGCAGCGCTGGATGTTCGCCGGGGTCCGGCTCGCGAAGGACGTGGATTGACCCGCGCGCGGCGGAACGGCGCGTGGTTCGTGTCCGCGGGTCGGGTTATGGTCCCCGCGGCATGAACGTTCTCGTCGTCGGCGGAGGTGGGCGCGAACACGCGCTGGTCTGGAAGATCGCGCAGTCGCCCCTGGTCGAGAAGGTCCACTGTGCGCCGGGCAACGCCGGGATCGCGGAGCTCGCTCAGACCTGGCCCGTCCAGGCGGAGGACATTCCGGGCATCGTGGCCCTGGCGACGGAGATCCGCGCGGGCCTCGTCGTCGTCGGGCCCGAGGCGCCCCTCTGCGACGGGATGGTCGACGCGGTCCAGGCCGCCGGGATCCCGTGCTTCGGGCCGGATCGCCGTGCGGCTGCCATCGAAGGTGACAAGGCCTTCGCCCGCGAGCTCTGCCGCCGTCACCGGATCCCGGGCCCCGGGTTCTGGACGTTCGAGGACGTGCGGAAGGCGCTGGCCTTCCTCGACAACCGCCCGGACGAGCCGATCGTCGTCAAGGCGAGTGGGCTGGCCGCTGGCAAGGGGGTGACCGTTGCCAAGAACCGTGCCCAGGCGTCCGCCGCGGTCCGGGACTGCCTGGAGAAGGGCCGGTTCGGTGCGGCAGGTGCGACCGTGGTCCTCGAGGAGTGCCTCGAGGGGCCCGAGGTCTCCGTCATGGCGCTGACCGA
>JBEAPQ010000522.1:0-4793 GCA_041164325.1 Planctomycetota bacterium
ATCCGGTCCCATCGTGCCTATTCTGGGCGCTGGCACTCTCACCATGCTGCGCTTCCTCCTCCTCCCACTCGTCGCGCTGGCGACGGTTCTGGGCGCCCAGTCGCCGTATGCCGCAGGGCAACGCGACGTCGGATGGCCCAATCTCACCGGTCAGGGCACGACGACCCTGATCTGCCGGATTCACTATCCGTCGACCACCCCAGGCACCGACACGCCGCTCCTGCCGCGCTCCGGGGGATGGCCGTCCGTCGTCTTCCTGCACGGCTTCGCGACACCCGGTCCGTTCTACGACACCCTGGGACAGGCGTTCGCTGCGGCCGGGATCATCGCCGTGGTCAGCAACACGTCGCTGTTCGACGACGTCGGCCAGGAACAGGACGGGAGAGCGCTCTACCACGCGGTCCGCTCCGCCCACGTCGACTCCGGCAGCCCGTTCTTCGGCGCGTTCGCAGCGTCGAAGATCGGCATCGCCGGCCACTCGATGGGTGGAGGCAACGCGGCCAACGTGCTGGCGTCCAACCCTGGGTACGCGTGCGGGTTCGGGTTCGCCCCCCAGGATGCGCGCGGCTACGCGGCGCGGAGCGTGTCGGTGCCGTTCGGAATGGTGGTCGGCGCGCAGGATGCGATCACGCCCTGGCAGGACAACGCGCTCGCGATCTACGACGATCTCCGCATCTACACGGGACTGAAGTCGCTGCACGTGCTCACGGCTCCCGCGAACCACGGAAACATCGCGGGCCTGTCCCTTCCTGTGGGCACGAACGACCCTTCGTTCGACGCGGCGTTCTCGGTCGCTCGCGGCTTCTTCCGGCGGTTCCTCGGGGAAGACGCGTCTGGACTCGACGCCCTTCTCGGTCCGGACGTAGCGGCCGACCCCCGCGTCACGTCGATCCGAGCCCAGATCGAGTCGCCGCAGACCTGGACGAACGGGCCGTTGAACCTCGGACAGAGCCGACGACTGTCGATCGCCGGTGAGCCAGGGGCCTGCGGCATCGTCACGGGCGCGTTCCCGCTGTCGAGCCCGGTGCCGACGCCGTTCGGCAACCTGCTCGTGGACCCGAGCAGCCTCTACATGGCATTCTCCGGCTTCGCGTCCGCCGGCCGTCGGTTCGACGTTCCGCTCGCGATCCCCAACCTTCCCGGTCTGGCAGGCTTCACGCTGCATGCGCAGTGCTTCGGGCGCACGCGCGACCACGCGCTCGTCTTCGGTGAGCGCATCGACCTCTCGTTCGTGCCGTGATTCGCAAGACCTCTCCCGGTCGCACCCGGGCCGCATGGCTGGCACTGGTCCTCGCCCTCGGCTGCACCGCAGCGCCTCCGGGCGTGCGCACGTGGGGCACGATGCGGGAGGTGCTCCGCGAGGGTGACGACCGCGGACGCGTCGGCGTTCTCGAGGCGAGTGGCCCCCACACGCTCGCCGTCGGCGCGCTCGCTGGACTGGAGGGCGAAGTCACGGTCCTGGAAGGCGTCTCCATGGTCGCGCTCGGATCGACGGGCGAGTTCCGCCTCGCGCACGAGGACGACCGCGCTGCCCTCCTCGTCGCCGCGGACGTCCCGGCTTGGCGACAGGTCACGCTCCCGCGAGCGGCCATGGACCTCGCCACACTCGAAGAGGCCGTGGCCGCCGCCCTCCGGCAGGCGGACTTCGACCTCGATGCGCCGGTGCCGGTGCGGGTCCGCGGGTTCGCCCACGAGGTCGCGTGCCACGTGATCGCCGGAGCCTGCCCGATCGCACGACCGGAAGGCCCCCCGCCCCGCCGCGTGGAGCGGCACGATGTCCGCGTCGAGCTGGTCGGTGTCCATGCCGAGGGACGCGCGGGAGAGCTCACGCACCACACCAACCGCAGCCACCTCCACGTCCTCGGCCCCGCCATCATGGGACACCTCGACGCGATCACGCTGTCGGACGCAGTGCTGCTCTTCCCGGATCTCCGCTGATCCCCGGCGCGCGGCTGGCGACGCTACGGCACGGCGATAGCCTTCGCGGCGTGCCGCGTCGCTCGCTCCCGTTGCCGAAGAAGATCGCCTTTGCGCTGATCCCCCTTCTGGCCTTCCTGCTGTTCGGCGAGTGCGTCGCACGTCTCGCCCGCGGGCCGCTCTACTTCGAGAGCTTCCGTCTGACGCGGATCGACCAGGTGCGGCGCGGCTACCCGGCGATGCCCGATCCGGAACTCGGCTACGTCCCACGGCCCGGCGCTGCCACCGACGACAGCCGCTGGGGCACCACGGTGTCGATCGATGCGGACGGCTTCCGCTCGAACGGCCAGCCGAGGCCAGCCCGCGGCCGCACGATCGTCGCCGTCGGTGACTCGTTCACGTTCGGTGACCAGGTGCACGACCACGAGTCGTGGCCCGCTGCGCTCGAACGAGAGCTCGAGCGCCCGACCGTGAACGCCGGCGTGTTCGGCTACTCGCTCGGGCAGGCCGTCCTCCGCGCCGAGCGTGTTCTGGCGAACACGGACACCGAGTGGCTGGTGCTCGGCCTCTTCGAGGACGACATCCACCGCAATGAGTTCTCGAAGCGCTACTCGCCGATCCCCTGCTTCGATGCCGTCGATGGCAAGCTCGTGGTCCACCCTCCGGGGTTCGGCATCGTCATCGACGCCGAAGAGCAGGCCTCTCGCGACCTCAAGAACCTGCTCGGCTACAGCGCGCTGCTCGAGGCCGTGCTCTACAACGTGTCCCCGGCCTGGTGGCTCACCAACGAGAAGGAACACCGTGCGCTGCCGATCGGCCGGGGAGCCGCATCCAGCCTCCTCTTGATCGACCGCCTCGCCGCGTCCTGCGCCGCGCGCGGGTGCCGATTGGCCGTGGTGTTGATCGGCGCAGAGGCCGGTGATGCCGCGAGGCAGGTCATGGAACGCGCCAGCGGCCACGGCGCCGTGCTCATCGACCTCAGCGTCGAGTGCGCGAAGGACCCGGAGCTCGCCGCCAGGATGTTCGACGGCCACCTGTCCGTCGAAGGCAACGCCTGGACGGCTCGCCTCGTCGCGGACGCCCTCCGCGCTGCGGGCTGAGAGCCCGCGTTCGGAGGCTGTGTCGCCTTCAGCCCCGAGCCTCCGGGCTGCCTGCCCAGCGACGGCTGTCGCCGTCGATCACGCGTCGTCCCAGCGTTCGGTCGCCTTCCGGAGCGCACGGCACCCTGGACGGCCTTCTTCTTCGAGCCGCTGGATCACCGCGCCGCGGACCTGGGCCTCGGACGCCACGAACGAGGCGACGAGCTGCGTCAGGCCGAGGCGGAACGTCTTGAAGCCGGGGACGCCCGCGCTCGCGTAGCGGATGTAGTCCTCGAACCGACGCGCAGACTCGGCGAGCGCCGTCGCGATCGTCTCCCGGTCGGGCTGGTCGTCCGCCCCGAAGCGCAGCAACCCCTCGGCGAGGGCGGGCGCACGCCGCACGAAGTGCTCGGCACGCGCCTCGTGGAGATCTGCGAACCGCGCCGCGATGCTCCGGGCACTGCGGGCACCGGAACGGAGCGCGAAATCCTCGTCGGCCACGGCATCGAGCACGAGCGAGTTCATCCTGTGGCTGGTGCGCCACACGCAGAGGAGCTGGTCGGAGAGTTCGGACATCGCTTCGCGGACGTGCCATGCTACACGCGCCGCCCCGGGGTCCCGACAAGCGGGCGCGCCCCGTTCCGATGAGCCGACACGTCGAGATCGCGACCGAGAACCTGCCGATCAAGGCGTGGGTGCAGGGAGTGCCCGTCGAGGAAGCGGCGCTCGCGCAGCTCCGCAACGTGGCCCGGCTTCCGGTCGTCCACGGCTGGGTCGCGGCGATGCCCGACGTGCACTGGGGCATCGGCGCCACGGTCGGCTCCGTGATCCCCACGCGCGACGCGATCATTCCGGCAGCCGTCGGCGTCGACATCGGTTGCGGGATGATCGCGGCGCGCACGTCGCTGCACGCGCGGGACCTGCCGGACGACCTGGGGGCCGTCCGCAACGCCCTCGAGCAGGCCATCCCCCACGGCCGCACCGACGGCGGTGGGCCCGCCGATCGAGGGGCGTTTCGCCGGCCGCCGACAGCGTCCGTGGAAGCTTGGCACCGGCTCGCACCCGGCTACGCGCGGATCGTCGCGCGCCACCCGAAGCTCGACCGGGGTCGCCAGGTCGAACAGCTCGGCACGCTCGGCTCGGGCAATCACTTCGTCGAACTCTGCATCGACGAGGGCGAGCGGGTCTGGGTCATGCTCCACTCGGGCTCCCGCGGCGTCGGGAACCGGATCGGCATGCACTTCATCGAGCTCGCGCGCCGCGACATGCGGACGCACCTCGCCGACCTTCCGGACCGCGACCTCGCCTACCTGCAGGATGGCACCGAGCACTTCGACGACTACGTGCACGCAGTCGGGTGGGCACAGGACTACGCGGCCACGAACCGTCACCTGATGATGGCGCAGGCGATGTCGGCACTCCGCGGCGTGCGCGGGATGCAGCCGTTCCGCAGCGAGGAACAGGTGGTCCAGTGCCACCACAACTACGTCGCCCGCGAACGACACCTGGGCTCCGACCTGTGGATCACGCGGAAGGGCGCGGTGCGAGCCGGGCGCGGCGAGCTCGGGATCATCCCCGGGTCGATGGGGGCGAGGAGCTTCATCGTCCGTGGCAGGGGATCGGCCGAGAGCTTCGAGTCCTGCAGCCACGGCGCCGGACGGGCGATGTCGCGACGCGCCGCGGCGCGACGCTTCACGGTGGAAGACCACGCGCGGATGACCGAGGGCATCGAGTGCAGGAAGGACGAAGGCGTCCTCGACGAGACGCCCGCAGCCTACAAGGACATCGATGCCGTGA
>JBEAPQ010000523.1:0-2974 GCA_041164325.1 Planctomycetota bacterium
AAGTCGACCAGGACCGGGCGCTCCGCGGTCTGCAGCGTGGAATCGAGGGTCGCGTCGTTCAGTTCGCGGACGTTCGCCATGTGCTTGTCGTCTCCAGGTTCGGCGGGCTCACCGAGCCTCGCGTCACGAAAAAGGGGCGGCCATTGTGGGCGTTCGGAACCCGATCTCAAGGGGGAGTTCGGACCTCCCCCGGTCGGCCGGGCTCAACCCCAGCGCAGGCCTGGGTTTCGGGATGACCGGAGCCTCCGTGGCATTCTCGCCGTGGAGCTCCGGGTCAGCTTCCGGTCCGGTTGAGGGCGGCCAGCAGATCCTCGAGCGGCACGCCGTTCGCCTCCGCCACGTCCTCGACGGTGTCGTCCTGTTCGAAGCCGCACATCGAGCAGCCGCCGATGTGGAAGCGCATCAGCACCATCGGCAGGTCGGGGTCGAGGCGGATCGCGTCGCCCATCCGGGTCGTCGCGGTGATCGTCGGCTTGTCGCTCTTGCTGTCGGCGGTCATCGGATGCGGATTCGTGTGTTGCGGTCCTGTCGGTTCGGAGGCCTCAGCGCGGCGGAGTCGCCGTCGGAATGCGGGCGAGCATCGCGCGCGCCGTCCCGAGGAAGGCTTGGGCGATCGGCCCTTCGGGGTCGGACAGCGTGATCGGAGAGCCGCGGTCGCCGCCCTCCCGGACCGGGATACCGATCGGGATCTGCCCGATCAGCGGGGTGCCGAACTCTGCCTCGATGCGGGCGCCCCCGCCGCTGCCGAAGATCTCGTAGCGCTCGGCGCTCCCCGGGGGCTGGAACCAAGCCATGTTCTCGACAACCCCGAGGATCGGGACGCCGATCTTCTCGAACATGCGGATGGCCTTGCGGACGTCCTGCACGGCGACCTCCTGCGGGGTCGTGACGACGACGGCGCCGGTGATGTCGGTGTTCTGCGTCAGCGTCAGCTGGACGTCCCCGGTCCCCGGCGGCATGTCGACGAACAGGAAGTCGAGGTCGTGCCAGTCGACCTGGAACATGAACTGCTGGACCGCCTTGTTGAGCATCGGACCCCGCCAGATCATCGGCTGATCCTCGGGCACCAGCATGCCCATGCTCATCACCTGGATGCCGTGGGAGACGAACGGGAACAGCCGCTCCGAGCTGCCCTCGGGGCGTCCCCGGACGCCGAGCATCAGCGGGACGTTCGGCCCGTAGATGTCCCCGTCGAGCACGCCGGTCCGGTAGCCCAGCGCCTGGACGGCGCACGCGAGGTTCACGCAGACGGTCGACTTGCCGACGCCGCCCTTGCCCGAGCTCACCGCGATCACGTGGCGCGTCCCCGGAATCGGCTGCTTGCCCGGCATGCCAGCCTGGTCCGGCGGCGCGTTCACGAGTTTGACCTCGACCTCGGCCACGCCGGGAACGCCCATCGCCGCCCGCTCGGCCGCGGAGCGGCAGGCTGCAGCCTCCGGGGTCGAGGTCTTGAGGAGCGCGAGCAGGAACCGGGCCTTGCCACCCTCGATCCGCAGCTCGCGGACGGCGTTCGAGCGGACGATGTCGGTGCCACGGTCCGGGTCACGGACGGTGCGAAGGGCCTGGAGGACGGCTTCTCGGTCGGCGGCGTTCGTCATGGGGTCAGCAGGCGGTCAGCGTGGCCAGGGTGCCTCCCTACGCCAAGGGTGCGACCGATGCACGGGCCAGGGTCGGATTCCGCGGCATGCACGGCGGAGGTCCGCGAATTCGCGCGCCCGCGGATCAAATACGGCATGCCGAACACTCGGCAGCATCGGCGGTTCCGGTCGGGAGGGATCGGAGCACTTCGACCGTCGGGGTCCAACGTCCGATCCGAGCGGTAGGATGAGGGGTCCACACGCCGGGCTCCGAAGCCCGCCGAAGCCCCACCGAGTGCCCCTGATGATGACGCGCCGCCTTGCTCTCCCTGCCCTAGCCGTCCTGGCGCTGCTGTCTGACGGCCACGCCCAGCGAGAGGTCGAGAAGCCGGTGATCAAGACGAGTCGGCCAGCCCCGGGCACCGAAGGGCCGACGATCGACGTCGTGGTTGGCGGATCGGGCGACGAAGACGTCGAGCTGGGCGTCGACGACGTTTCGATCAAGGGTACCAGGCTCTCCAACGGCAAGCCGGACGCGTCGGTCTCGATCCGCCGTGACCTCGCGACCTTCATGTCGCCGATCGTCGGCGTGAAGCCTCGCCGCGTCGCGCCGGGCCAGTCGGGCGAGGTTTCGATCGTGCTCTCGATGCAACCTGGATTCGTGCTCCTTCCGGGGCAGATCGACGTCGCCTACTCCCGCAGCAATGCGGCGATGGAGTTCGGTGACTGGAGCATCGACGACCCCAAGAGGGGGCTTGCCGAAGGGCCGTTCCACGGCCAGCCGGTCTACGAGAACTACGCACGCATCACGATCCCGTTCACGGTCGCCGCGGACGCGGACATGACCAAGTGGGCCGTGTCCTTCACGCTCACCGCGACCGTCTCGGACGCGTCTTCGGGCGGGAGCCGGGGGCAGTCGCAGGGCAGCGCGTCGACCCAGATCGACGTCGGTCCGCCTCTGCCGACGCCGGGAGTGGCCCTCTCTCGCCCGGGTCAGGACGCCGGCGCCCGGGGTCGCCCTGGAGACGAGGCGCTCGGCGCGGGCGCGAGGTCGGCCGGTGATGGTGCAGAGGGGGGCAGCCGCCCGATCCAGGCACAGATCGTCGATCCGCTCGCCGCTGACACCTCGGCATCCGCCGCTGATCCCCTGCCGAGCCCCGCCGACATGGCTTCGTCGATGAGCCTGTCGATCCGCTGGATCGTGCTCGCGCTGGGCGGAGTCGTCGCCGGGGTGATCGGTCTGCTGCTGTTCGGCCGCGGCCGCTGACGCTTCCGGCGACGCGGGATCGCGGCCTCCGGGTCTCGGGCCACGAAGCGGCAGCCACCCCTTGCCACGGAGCGGTCGAGGCGGTCGCAGAGAAGGGTGGACGCAGCCGAGGCTTTGCCCCAACCCCCTG
>JBEAPQ010000524.1:0-17817 GCA_041164325.1 Planctomycetota bacterium
GCGGGACGACAGTGCCTTGAGGGAGCAGAACCCGGCCAGGCTCAGGCCGGTCGTCGCCGCCTCCGAGCCGCCGGTCAACATCATGTCGCACTCACCCCACTGGATCGCCCGGAAGGCCATGCCGATCGCGTGGCCGGCACTCGCGCACGCCGAAGACGTCGCGAAGCACGTTCCCTGCAGCCCGAACCGGATCGCAGCCTGACCCGCGAGCGCGTTCGACATCATCTTCGGAATGAAGAACGGGCTGACCCGGCTCGGACCGCGCGCCAAGAACACGTCCTTGGTCGCCTCCAGCTCCTGGATACCGCCGATCCCGGTGCCCAGGATGCACCCGAACCGCGTCGGGTCTTCCTTGCCGACATCGAGGCCACAGTCCTGCATCGCCTCGTCGGCCGCCTTGAGCAGGTAGGCCGTGTAGATGTCCATCTTCCGCGCCTCGGGGCGCGAGAAGTAGGCATCGACATCGAAGCCCAGCACCTCGCACGCGAAGTGGGTCGTGTGCTGGCTGGCGTCGAACTTGGTGATCGTGGCGGCACCCGACCTCCCCGCGAGCAGGGACTCCCAGGTGCTGGGCAGGTCGAGGCCGACGGGCGTGATGGCTCCGAGGCCAGTGACGACGACGCGACGTCTGGTCATGCTTGGCGAGGGTTAGGACAGCTGGACAGCGAATCCACGGTCCTGGGACAGGATCCCGCGCGGTCGCCACGCGGGGCGAGCCATGCCGCGGGCGGGTCGCCCGCCATGGCAGGTCCCCCGGCTGGGCCGAGTCGACGAACGGGAAGAGACGGCTGACTCGACCCGAGCAACCGCCCCTGACGAGCGGCACGACCTGACAGTAGGACGCGCCGCGAAGCCCTGGGGTGCGCGCATCAACCAACGCCGGGACGCTGCAGGCAGGTTCCCGGCTTCGGAGGATGCGTGCGGCCCGCTCAGAGCTTCTCTTGGATGTACTTCACCGCGTCGCCGACGGTCTGGATCTTCTCCGCGTCCTCGTCGGGGATGTTGATGCCGAACTCGTCCTCGAACTCCATCACGAGTTCGACGGTGTCCAGCGAGTCCGCGCCCAGGTCGTTGATGAACGACGTCTCGAGGCTGATCTTGTCGCGGCTGGTTCCAAGCTGATCGCAGACGATGTTGGAGACCCGCTCTTCCACGCTCTGTTCGGACACGTTGAGACCTTCTGGTGAGGGTTGCAGAAATCTGAGGGAAACGGAAACGAGGCGCCCGCGCGTGTCGAGCAGAAAGGCTCTCTGCGCGCGCGGAAGCCGGGAAAACTACATGGTCATCCCGCCGTCGACCACAAGTACCTGGCCGGTCATGTAGGCGGCGGAATCGCTGCAAAGGAAGGCCACGGCACCGGCTACGTCGCAGCCGGTCCCCATCCTGCCCAGTGGGATCGAGCCCATGATCGTTTCACGGACCTTCTCCGGAAGCTCCGCGGTCATGTCGGTGGCGATGAAGCCAGGAGCGACGAGGTTGACGGTCATCCCGCGCCCGCCGAACTCCTTGGCGAGCGATTTGGTCAACCCGATCAGACCAGCCTTGCTGGCTGCGTAGTTGACCTGCCCAGCGTTGCCGGTCAGACCGATGACCGAACCGATCTGCACGATGCGCGCGGAGTCCACCTTGCACATCGGGCGGGCGAAGGCCTTCGTCATCAGGAAGGCGCCGCGGAGGTTCACGTGGAGCACCTGGTCGAAGTCGTCCGCACTCATCCGCAGGAACAGACCGTCCCGGGTGATCCCCGCGTTGTTGACGAGGATGTTGGGTGCCCCGCCCTCCAGCACGCGCGCGGCGAAGGCCTGGACGGAGGCCTCGTCCCCGACATCGACGGCCATGCCCTCGGCGGAGCCCCCGTGTGCCTGGATGCCGGCGACCGTCTCGTCGCAGCCGCCTTCGCGCGTCGCCGCACAGATCACGTGCGCACCGGCCATCGCGAGCGACTCGGCAACAGCGCGGCCGATGCCGCGCGACGCGCCGGTCACCACGGCACGGCGTCCTTGGAGGGGTCGAGAGGGATCAGACATCGGTGGTCCTTTGCTTCGCGGGTGGATGGAGAGGAGCGCGGCGTGGCGATCGGGAAGCGCGCGCTCACCAGCGCAGCGCGACGTGCCCCCAGGTGAGCCCACCACCGAACGCGACGCAGCTCACGATCTTGCCCTCGACGAGGCGACCGGCTTCCCGCGCCTCGTAGAGCGCGATCGGCACCGAAGCCGCCGACGTGTTGCCGTAGCGCTCGATGTTGACGAACACCTTCTCGAGAGGAATGCCCACCTGGGACGCCGCGCTCTCGATGATCCGCATGTTGACCTGGTGCGGAACCACCAGCCCGAGGTCGTCGAGCGTGTGCCCGGCGACGCACTTCCGGACGAGGTCCGCGAACGTGTTCACCGCGAACCGGAACACCTGGCGCCCTTCCATGTGGATGAAGTGCTGCCGCTGCGCGACGGTCTCCGCCGACGCAGGTGCTTTGGTTCCGCCGGCCGGAATCGAGAGGATGTCCTCCGTTCCACCGCGCATGCCGGCACTGCCGTGCAGGTATTCACCCCGCTTCGCGAACTCGAGCGGGCTGAACACGGTGGCCCCCGCGCCGTCCGCGAAGATCACGCACGTCGTCCGATCCTCGAAGTCGGTCACCGAACTCAGCTTCTCGACCCCCACGACCAGGACGTGGCGCATGGCGCCCGTCGCGACGAACTGGGACGCGGTCAACGCGCCGAGCACCCAACCCGAGCACGCGGCCATCAGGTCGAAGCCGCCGGCGCGCTCCGCACCGATCTTGTGGCCGATCTGGCAGGCGGTCGCGGGGAACGGATAGTCCGGAGTGACCGTGCAGCAGATGACCAGATCGATGTCGTCCGGGGTCAGCCCGGCGTCGGCGATGGCCTCACGCGCCGCTGCGGCTCCCATGTCGCTCGTCAGCTCATCGGCCCGGGCGTAGCGGCGTTCGCGGATCCCGGTCCGCTGGGAAATCCACTCGTCGGACGTGTCGAGGAGCGACTCGAACTCCGTGTTGGGCACGCGCCGCTCCGGCACGTAGCGCCCCATTCCTGAGATGCCGACGGGGATGAGCGAGGTCATGGGGACGGAAGGGAGGCGGCTCGACGGAGGCGTCGCCCCCGTCAGGAAGCGGCCGTCGCTTGGCGGGCCGCGTGGACGATGTGTTCGTTGACCTTGGCGCCGACCGCGCGGGAGGCCACTCCGATCGCGTTGGCGATGGCCGCCGCGTTCGAACGGCCATGACAGATCGTCACGATCCCCTCGACGCCGAGCAACAGCGCTCCGCCATACTCGGAGAAGTCGACGTCCCGCAGCAGTGACCCGAGGACCTGCTGCTGGAGGTCTCCGGCGACGCCGGCCTTCGCCATCGCACGCGCCATGGAGCGGAGCAAGTACTCGGCGCAGCCTTCGCTGACCTTCAGCAGCACGTTGCCGGTGAACCCGTCGCTGACGATCACATCGCACTTGCCCGCGAAGACGTCGACGCCCTCGACGTTGCCGACGAACTCGAAGTCCCCCGCGACGCTCTGCAGCATCTCGCGGGCCTCCCGGACGAGCGGATTGCCCTTCTTGTCCTCGGACCCAATGTTCATCAGCCCGACGCGCGGCCGCTCGATGCCGAACGTGTCGCGCATGTAGGCCGCCCCCATCAGGCCGTAGTGCAGGAGATGCTGGGGCTTCGGCTGTGGGTTCGCACCCACGTCCATGACGGTGAACGGGCCCTTCTCACCGCGGATCGTGACAGCGATGCCCGGCCGACGAATGCCCTCGAGGCAGCTCAACCCGAACATCGCAGACGCCACGACGAGACCCGTGTTGCCGGCGCTGACGAAGCCATGGGCGCGGCCCGCCTTCACCTGGCCGATCCCAACCGCGACGCTGTTGTGCGGCTTCCGCTTCAAAGCCTCGACCGGCGACTCGGAGCCATCCAGCGTGTCGGGCGCATCGACGATCTCCACGTGGGCTCCGCTCCACCCCTGCGCCTCGACTTCTGCGCGGATCGCGTCGTAGGCGCCCACGAGCAGGAGTTGTTCTGCAGCCACGAGCCCGCGTTCGACCGCGAGCTTGGCGCCGGCGACCATGGCCTGGGGGCCGTGGTCGCCCCCCATCGTGTCCAGTGCGATCCGGATCATGACTCTGCTCCGGTGAGTCTCGACGGCCCCGAGCTGGGGCTGGGGAAGAGGAGGGACGGAAGGGAGTGACTTCGCACGTCACAGCCGACCCGGGCAACCAACGCGTCGGAAGGGGTCGAACGACCTGACATCACGCTTGGTTCTGCCGTACGCGCTCTCCAGCAACGAGCGGATGGCGAAGTCCCGTTCCAGGGACCGCGCGCCCGGGCGCGGCATCGGCGCATCGCAGGGGATCGCAGGAGGGAACCCTCGGAGCTGCCGAACAGCCGGTCAGCGTGACCAGCGTGCGACGCGGGGATCAGGCCCCGGAGCCCGGCGTGACCTGCTTGCCGCGGTAGTGACCGCAGGCAGAACAGACCGTGTGCGGCCGGATCTTCGTGCTGCAGTTGCTGCACTTCACGAGCGAGGCCGACTCGATCTTCAGGTGGAGGCGCCGGTTGCCGCGACGCGCGCGGCTGGTCCGTCTCTTGGGTACCGCCATGGGAGTGTCCGGGATCAGGGGGCGCACTCCGGCCGAACGGGCGCGGAGGGAGCCGGTTTGGGGTCAACGGGCACCCGGGGTCAGCACGCAGAAGCGGGTCGGTCCGGGTGAAAAGGCCGAGAACTCTACGGAGCGCCGGGGCGATGTCAACGCCGGTCCAGGCTTTCCTCGCCCGGGCCGGAAGTTCACAACCCTGCCTCCGCAAGGATCTTGCGGGCTGCCGCCACCGCCTCCGGCAGCTTGCCTCGGTCCTTGCCCTTCCCCTGGGCCTGCTCGGGCTTGCCGCCACCGCCCCCGCCGAGGACGGTCGCCAGCTCGCGGACGAGACCGCCGGCCTGCACTTTCGACGTCAGGTCCTTCGTGACCGCGGCACCGACGAGCACTCCGTCGTCTCCCGGCGAGAACACGACTGCGGCCAACGGCTCGAACTTCTGCCGCGCCCTGGTGAGGAGATCCTGGAGCTCCTTCATGTCCAGCTTCGGTGCCTCGAACACGAGGCCCGGCCCCGCACGCTCCACGCCTTCCATGGCGGCGAGCACGGCGCCCAGGTCGGCAGCCGTCGCCTTCTCGAGCTCCTTACGGGTCTTCTTCAGGTCCTCGAGCAGGCCATCGACCTTCGCCCCGACCTCGGTCAGCGGAACCTTCAGCCGATGCGCCAGGGCCGCCATCGACAGCCGGTCCCGCCGTGCGGCTTCTGCGCTCGCCGCGCCGGTGACCGCCTCGATCCGCCGGGTGCCCGCCGACACCGCGACGTCGTGCACGATCCGGAAGGAACCGATGTTGCCGGAATTGCGCACGTGGGTCCCGCCGCAGAGCTCACGGCTGTAGTCACCGACCGAGAGGGTGCGGACCTCGTCGCCATACTTCTCGCCGAACATCGCGACGAAGCCAGCCGCACGCGCCTCCTGCAACGAACGCACGGCCGGGATCACGTCGATCGCCTCCATGACGACGCCGTTGACCTCATCCTCGATGGCAGCGATCTGCGCGTCGGTCAACCGCTCGCCGTGCGTGTAGTCGAAGCGCAGGCGTTCCGGTCCGACTTCCGAACCAGCCTGGCTGACGTGGTCCCCGATCTGCCGCTTGAGCGCGGCGTGCAGCAGGTGGGTCGCCGTGTGGTTGCGCTCGGTGGCGCGCCGGAGCCCGACATCCACCGCGAGGTCCACCGGACTGCCGGCCGCCAGCGTGCCCTCGGTCACCTTCAGGTGGTGGAGCCAGAAACCGTCCAAAGCCGTCGTGTCCGTGACTTCGGCGAGACCGCCCGCCCAACGGGCGGTGCCACGGTCACCGACCTGCCCCCCACCCTGGGCGTAGAACGGCGTGCGATCGACGACCAACGTCACTTCGTCGCCGACACCCGCACGCTCCCGGCCCTCGGTGCCCGACAAGAGGGCCAGCACCGTGGCCTGGGACTCGAGCTGGTCGTAGCCGAGGAACATCGTTCCGCCGTGACCCGCATCCCGCAGGACCATGGCAGCGTTTTCCGCGAAGACCGCCTCGGACGTCGCCATCGCCGCGCGCGCGCGCTCCCGCTGCGCGGTCATCGCCGCCTCGAAGCCGTCCTCATCGAGCGCCAGCCCGTGGTCGAGCAGCACCTGCCGCGTGATGTCGACCGGGAAACCGTAGGTGTCGTGGAGCTGGAACGCGAAGTCACCGGAGCCCTCCACTTGGCGAGGGTCCTGGCCGCGGGAAGACATGGCCTCATCGCCGACGTGCTGCTTCAGGAACGCACGCAGACGCTGCATGCCCTGGCGGTAGACCGACGCGAACCCCTCTTCCTCGGCGCGGATCACCGACCGGCACTGCGCCGCATGGGAACGGACTTCGGGGTAGGCATCCCCCATCACGGCGCCGACGACGTCGACCATCTGGTGGAGGAAGCTGCCCTCGATCCCGAGGTCGAAGCCATCCCGCGCCGCACGGCGCAGGATCTTCCGCACGACGTAGCCACGCCCCTCGTTGGCCGGCAACGCGCCATCGGAGATGCAGAACGTCACGGCCCGCACGTGGTCGGCGATGCGCCGCATCCGCGTGTCGTCCCGGGGGTCTGCGCCGTACGCCTTGCCGGTGACGCCTTCGAGGTGCGCGATGTAGGGCTGGAAGAGATCGGTCCCGAAGTTGTTCGGGACACCCGCGAGAACGGCAGCGATCCGCTCCAGGCCGAGGCCGACGTCGATGTTCTTCTGCGGCAGCGGAGCGAGCACCCCACCATCCTGACGGTCGAACTGCGTGAACACGCAGTTGCCGACCTCGGTGAACCGGCCATCCGGGAGACTCTTCAGGCCCTCGCGTGCCGGAAGGGGCTCACCCGGGGCGTTGTCGAAGTAGAGCTCGGAGCAGGGACCGCACGGACCGTTCGGCCCCTTGCTCGGCGCCTCCGCGGGCCAGAAGTTCTCCTTCTCACCGAAGCGGAAGATCCGCTCCTCCGGGAGGCCGATCTCGTCCCGCCAGATCCCGAACGCCTCGTCGTCGTCCTCGTAGACCGTCACGACGAGCTGCTCGGCCGGGAAGCCCAGCTCCTGCGTGAAGAACTCCCATTCCCAGCGGATGCACTCCTTCTTGAAGTAGTCGCCGAAGGAGAAGTGCCCGAGCATCTCGAAGAACGTGTGGTGCCGCGGCGTCGCCCCGACGTTCTCGAGGTCCGGAACGCGGAGACACTTCTGCGCGGTCGTCACCCGCTTGTGCGGCAGCGAACCCCGGCCGAGGAACATGTCCTTGAACTGGTTCATCCCGGCCCCGGTGAACAGCAGGGTCGGGTCGTTGGCCGGCACGAGCGAATCGGAGGCCATGCGCTGGTGGCCGCGTTCCTCGAAGAAACGCAGGAATCGCTCGCGGAGCTCTGCCGCCGGAATCGGTCGCATCGGGCCATCGAAGCAACCGCGCGCCGCGGGGCAAGAGGTCGCTCGGTGCCACCCGACAGCAGGAACGCATCCCTCGGCCCGGGCTCTGCCCGAAGGGTTCCCATAGCACTGCACGACGCGCAGCCAGGGACCGGATCACCGTCCCGAGCACGAGGCCGCCGAAGGCACGCGCAGTCCACCGCAGGCGGTCCCGGCGACCTGTCCAGGGCCTGCCCCATGCTGCAAGGACGGCAGGCGTGGGGCTTTGGAAGCGCGTGCTTGGCGGCTCTCTGCGGAGGCCGTGACGACCTCCTGTCACTCGGCTCACGCCTTGGCGGCGCGAGCCGGGGCAGCCTTCTTCTCGACCTCGCCGGAGGCTTCCGCCTGTGCGGCCTGCGCAGCCTGCGGCTGGCCCTGCGGCAGCACATGGGGAGCGAGCTTGCCGAGGATCAGCTGACGCAGCTCCCGGGCGAGGTCCGGATTCTCGAGCAGGAACTCCCTCGCGCGGTCGCGACCCTGGCCGAGCCGCGTGTCTCCGTAGCTGAGCCACGTCCCGCTGCGCTTCAGGATCCCGGTTTCGACCCCCAGGTCGAGGATCTCACCCAGCTGGTTGATGCCCTCGTTGAACAGGATGTCGAACTCCACCTTGCGGAACGGCGGCGCGACCTTGTTCTTGACGACCGTCGCCTTGGTGCGAGCACCGATCGGCAGATCGCCGTTCTTCAGGGTCCCGATGCGACGGATGTCGATGCGCACCGACGAGTAGAACTTCAGCGCGCGTCCACCGGTCGTCGTCTCCGGGCTGCCGAACATCACGCCGATCTTCTCGCGGATCTGGTTGATGAAGATCAGGCACGTGTTGGTCTTGGCGACGACACCCGTCAGCTTCCGCAGCGCCTGGCTCATCAGGCGCGCCTGCAGACCGACGAACGAGTCGCCCATCTCACCCTCGATCTCCGCCTTGGGCACGAGGGCCGCGACCGAGTCGATGACGATCATGTCGACGGCGCCGGAGCGCGCGAGCGTTTCACAGATGTCGAGGGCCTGCTCCCCGTGGTCGGGCTGGGAGATCAGCAGCGAGTCCAGGTCGACCCCCAACTTCTTCGCGTATTGCGGGTCGAGGGCGTGCTCGGCATCGATGAACGCTGCCATCCCGCCACTCCGCTGCGCCGCCGCGACGACGTGGAGGGTCAGCGTCGTCTTGCCGGACGACTCCGGACCGAAGATCTCGATCACCCGACCGCGCGGGAAGCCGCGCCCGCCGATCGCCAGGTCGAGTCCCAACGAGCCGGTCGAATAGCCTTCGATCGGCACCAGGGTGCCGTCCCCGAGCCGCATGATGCTGCCCTTGCCGTGGCTCTTCTCGATCGCCGCCAGCGCATCGCCGAGCGCTTCGGTTCTCTTCGTGACGTCCTGATTCGTGCCCTTCGCGGTCATGTTTGCTGTCCCTCCCGATCTTGGGGTGCGGGGACCCTAACCCTGCACCTTACAAAAACCAAACACTTCTTCGGGGTCGCCGGATCGACCCGCGACCGCTCCCAGGTGGGGCGGCCGCGCGGCGAGGGCGCGCCACCCGCACGCGACCGACGTCAGACCGAGACGAACTGGACGAGTTCCTGGAAGCGTCGATCGACGTCCTTCATCTCGGCCGACGCGATGCGGTCCACGCCGAAGCCCTCGACCGTCAGACTCGCGGTGACGGTCCCGTAGGCCACGGCCCGCTTCATGTTCCACAGGCTCAGACTGTCGCACGTCGACAGGAAGCCCATGAAGCCGCCCGCGAAGCTGTCACCCGCGCCCGTCGGATCGACGACCTTCTCGGTCGGGTAGGCCGGCATCGCGTACTGGAAGTAGCTGCTGAAGAGGAACGCCCCGTGCTCGCCCTTCTTGACGAGCGCGAGCTTGGGACCGAGCTCGAGGACCTTCCGACCCGCGCGGATCAGGTTGCTCTCCCCGGTCAGCATCCGGGCTTCCTCGTCGTTGAGGATCAACCCGTCGATCCGCGGCAGGAGAGCCATCAGCTCGTCCCGCGCGACGTCGATCCACAGGTTCATCGTGTCCGCCACCACGAACTCCGGCCGCGGGACCTGGTCGAGGACCGAGGCCTGCGTGCCGGGCGCCCCGTTGGCGAGGAACACGAACGGCGAGTCGCGGAATGCCTCGGGGACCTTCGGGCGGAAGTCACCGAACGTGTTCAGCTGCACGTCCAGAGTCTCGCGGCTGTTCATGTCCGCGGAGTAGCGACCGCTCCAGCGGAACGTCGCGCCTTCCTTGACCTCGAGGCCGTCCAGCCGGACGCCGCGCGCCGCGAGCAGATCCCGGTGCTCGGCGGGGAAGTCCTCGCCGACCACCGACACCAGGCGCACCTCGGTGAAGAGAGCGGCAGCAAGGCTGAAGTAGGTCGACGACCCACCGAGACACGCCTTGCGGCTGCCGAAAGGCGTTTCGACATCGTCGAACGCCGTAGATCCCACGACCAGGACGGACATGGGCGGCAGTATGCGAAACGCCCGGGCGCGGACAACCCTCGTGTCGGGTCAGCCTCCGCCCTGAGCCCGATCGCTCGCCTCGGCCTCTTCGCGCGACACCTCCGCCTCGATCTCCTCCCGGGTCACCCGGTCCTTGTCGAGGAACAGCATGGCGCCGCCGACGAGCGACCAGAGCGTCGTGTGCAGGCGGTAGAGGACCGAGAGCGCCACGCCCTGGGTGCGGAGGACCTGGACCGGGTCCGCGACGACACCCTGCAGGTGCACGGCGCCGAACTTCGCGAACATCGACCCGAACAGCCACTCACCGACGCCCCAACCGTTCGGCGCGATCGGCACCGCAGAGACGATCAGGATGACCGGGATCAGCGCGAAGTAGTCGACCGCCGGGAGGTCGACCCCGAGCGCGAGCCCCATCAGCAGGAAGCTCGCGATCGTCACCACGTGGTTGAGCGCGCCGAGCAGGATCCAGACGAGGATTCCCTGCTTGTGCCCGCGGTAGAAGAAGATCGCTTCGTCGACCTTCATGAGCGGCGCGGCGATGCGCCCCGGAAGCCTCCGCAGGATCTGGTCGAGCCGCACGAACCGGCGGATCCGCCGGCTGAAGGCGAATGCCCCGATCCCCGCGACCAGCAGGAGGACCCCCCAGATGCCGAGCGCCAGGAGCCCGAAGCGCTCGAGCTGGAACAGCACGACCACGGCCCCGAGGAGGGCGAGGGACCCGAGACCGAGAATGCGGTCCACGATGACCGACATCAGCGCCGGGATCCGTCCGTCCGGGCAGCGCTTGACGATGTAGACCGCCTTGACCGCGTCGCCGCCCGTCTGCCCGGGCATCACGTTGTTGAAGAAGACGCCGATCCACGTCAGGCGGACGGTCTCCCCGAGGGTGACGGCAAGTCCATTGACCTTCAGGAGCCACCACCAGCGCGCGGCCGCGGCGGTCAGCGTGAACAGGTAGCAGAGTGCGCCGAACGTGAAGTACAGCTTGTCGAGCTGGACGAAGTAGGTCGTCAGACCGGGCGACAGGGCCACCAGACTCCCGTCGTCCTGCCGCCCCGGACGGATCTCCTCGACCGACCCATCGGCGGCACGGACCCGCACGATGTCGGCGTCCCACGGGCCGTCGATCTCGACCTCGCGCACCGTGACGGCGTCGCCAGCGGTCGTCGAGACGAGATCGACCCACTGGACGTTCTGGATCACCCACCAGGACAGCAGGGCGACCAGCGCCAGCTTGACGGCCGCGACGAGCAGACGCTTCACGCCTCCCCCTTGGCGCGCACCTTGACCCGCGCCTCGTGGATCGACTCTTCCTCGGCCGCAACGCGCTGCAGGATGTCCCGCGCCAGCTCGGCCGGATCGATGCCGACCTCGTCCAGCCCTGCCGTCGGCACGGGCGTGCCGTCGGTCGACACGTTCATCGCGAAGTGGAGCAGCGACGACACGGAGGAGCGGGTCGCGATCGAGATCGAGAGCTTCCGCTCTGCGATGAAGAGGTCATCACCCTCTCTTCGCACGACGACGCCACGCGCGGCGATCGCCTCGGCGGCCATGCACGCGAACAGCCGCTGACGCACGACCCCTGCCTCGAGCGAGGCCTCATCGAAACGTTCCCACAGGAAGTGCAGCATCCGATCCCCGGCGATCCCTGGACCAGCGAAGTCGGCGAGGTCCGCCATCTCCTCGAGCCGCACCGAGCAGGGACCGACGAAGGCGACGAGCGCATCCCCAGTGATTCCGAACGTCCGCAGGATCCAGTGCGCTCGGAGCTGCGCACCGTCGTAGGCGATCTCGTCGCCGATGAAGCGCGTCTTCACGGGCGCAACCCTCCGGTCGCGTCGACCTCGCGGCCGAGTGCCCGCTCCTTGAAGAACGCATCGGCCCAATCCGGGTCGAGCGAGACCGGACGTCCGAGCAGCTGCGACAGCGCGGCCAGTGCCGCCATGCGCAGACCGGCGTCCTGGTCGCCCGATGCGACGTCGTAGAGGAACTCGGCGGGCTGGGGACCGCCCTCGTACGATGCGAACGCCAGTTCGCTCGGGAGCTGGCCACACAGCCGCACCCAGGTCCGACGGACGTCCGGATCGCTGTCGTACTCGAACCGACCTCCTTCCGGGCGGCTCGACCGCACGCGGAGCAGGAACAGCACGGAGGATGCACCGCCCAGTCGGTGCAGCGCGATCGCGGCGGCCTCGCGCACGCGAGGCTCGGCCGACGCCAGCTTGAGGCGAAGCGCCTGCGCGAGCTCGATGCACAGCACGCGGTCGAGGGCGGCATCCCAACGCGCGCCAACCTCCAGGTCCACGAGGTCATCGCGCCGCGCCCGCAGATCGCGCACGACGGCCCGCGCGTCCACCGCACGGCCGGACGGGAGCTCCCCGATCTTCTCGACCGCGGTCGCCGTGGCCGCCGGGTCCATCCCGGGGTTGGCGGCCGCTTCGACCGCGGCACGCAGCACGTCGGCGTCCGTCGCACCGAACGGGACGCGGACGGGATCACATCCGTAGCTCTCGAGCACCTCGACCGCGGCGTCCAGAGCGACGATCTGATCGAGAGCGGCACTGTCCCGGGCGAGGACCCACAGGAGGCGCAGCGCTGCATCCTGCCGCCGCCCGCGCTCGCCCAGGGACATCTCGACCAGGGCCGTCAGACGCTGACGGAAGAACTCCCCCGGCGCCTCGACCGCCAGCAGGCGCGGCTGGGCCCCGGTCAGGGCGACGAGCAGCGCGTCGCAACCTGACCCTTCCAGCTGCCGGATGATCCAGGGCCAGCGCCGCACTTCCCGCATCGGGCGGACCTCCTCGGGCTCCACCCCACCCAACACCCGGGCGTCCTCGAGACCGGCCGCGGAATCGAACTCCATGCGCACGACGTCGTAGGTCGTGCACGCACCCGGCAGCATCAGGAGCGTGGCGAGGAGGACGCGGAAACGCATGCGGCGAAGCGTAGAGCGCGGGCGCAGCCGGGCAACGACGCAGCCCAGCCGCTGGGGCGACTCAGATCAGGAATTGGGCGGGAAACCGTCGGGATGCGAAGTGTGCCAGCGGTGCGCGGTCTCGACGATCGTCCGGATGTCCCCGAAACGTGGCTTCCAACCGAGCTCGGCCTCGATCTTGGCAGCACTGCCGACGAGGCGCGGCGGATCGCCGGGGCGCCGCGGCCCGACCACGTACGGCACCTTCTTGCCCGTCACTTCTTCGACGGCGCGGATCACTTCGAGGACCGACGTCCCCGCCGCGTTGCCGAGGTTGTAGGCGCGCGTGCCGACGCTCCCGGACTCCATGGCGAGGAGTGCGAGCACATGGGCTTCGGCGAGGTCCGTGACGTGCACGTAGTCGCGAATGCAGGTCCCGTCGGGAGTCGGGTAGTCCTCACCGAACACCGTCAGACTCTCGCGACGCCCCTCGGCCGCGTCGAGGACGAGCGGGATCAGGTGGGTCTCCGGGTCGTGATCCTCGCCGAGCCGACCCTCGGGGTCGGCGCCCGCGGCGTTGAAGTAGCGGAGAGCGACCGACTCGATGCCGTGCGCACGGTGGTAGTCACGCAGCATCCACTCGTCGATGAGCTTGGTCGCGCCGTAGGGGTTGATCGGGTTCTGAGGCAGGTCCTCGGTGATCGGGATCCGCTCCGGCTCCCCGTAGGTCGCGCACGTCGAGCTGAGCACGAAGCGCTTGACCCCGGTCTCGACCATCGCGTCGAGCAGGTTCATCGTGCCGACGACGTTGTGCCGGTAGTACTGCCCCGGGTCCGTCACCGACTCACCGACGTAGCACCGCGCCGCGAAGTGGAAGACCGCCGCGATGTCGTGGTCGCGGAACACCCCGCGCACGAAGTCCCGATCCATCATGCTGCCGCGCGCCAGCGGCGCACCGAGCAGCGCGGCCTCGTGCCCCTCGCTGAGATCGTCGAGAACGAGGACTTCCCGCCCCCGCTCGCGCAGGGCCAACACCGTGTGGGAACCGATGTAGCCGGCCCCACCACTCACCAGGATCACTCCGGACATTCTCTGCTCCAGGCTTGTCGCGTCTTGGAACGCACCGACGGATCGCTCTCGCCACCCGGCGGGAGCACCACCTTCGCGCCGACGAGGACCGTCAAGGCCTCGTGCACCGCGCGAAACGCGTACGGGTTCTCTTCGGCAACGAGGGCCGTCCGTGCCAAGTCGAGTCCCAGACTCGCATCCCCCGCTTCCGGCAGGCGCCGGGCGGCCGCACCGCGCACCCGTGGATCGGGATCCGCGAGGGCCTGCTCGAGCCCGTCCGTGAACATCGGATCCTCCGGCTGCAGCGCGCGCACGGCGACCACCCGCAGGATCGGGTCCGATTGACCGAGCGCCGCGGCGACGGCCGCTCGACGGAGGAGCTCCTCCCCGAGGAGGGCCTCGAACGCCTGCCGCCGCGCCCCGGCCGAGGGTGCGCCCCGGATCATCGCCAGGAGGTCGCGTGCGGTCAGCGACGGCGGGTCGGACTCGAGCGCCGCCTGGACGCCGAGGACCCGGTCGCGGTGCGCGCGTGCGAACGGGTCGTCGGACGTGACGCGCGACAGGGCCTCGACGGCGCCGGAGCGGTCTCCGGCGGCCACCGCGAGCTCCGCGCGCTGGAGGGCGACCAGAGGAACGTCCGGATGAAGAGCCGCGCTCGCCTCCAACACAGCGGACGCGCCTTCCAGATCCCAGACATCGTGCAGCAGACGCGCGTGGACGACCTGGAGGTCCAGCCGGTCCGGGTCGCGCGCACGAACCGCAGACACCACCGCCAGCGCATCGCCGAACCGTTCCGCGATCGTCAGCAGATCGACGAGCGCGAACGCGGCCACCGGCCCCTCCTCGTCGTCCTGGAGCAGGGCGCGCAGCGTGCGTTCGCCGTCGGCAGCCCTCCCATCCTCGATCCACAGTCGCCCGCGGAGCGCCCGGGCGCCGGGCATCGCATCGAGGAAAGGGGACGCCCGCTCGAGAAGGCGGAGTGCGTCGGCCGTTCGACCCAGCCGCGCTTCGATCTCCGCAACGCGGAGACAGACGACCGGATCGTCGGGATCGGCCTGCAGCAGGGCCCGGAGCACGTCGTCCGCAGCGCCAGCCTCACCCGACACCCGCAGCAGCTCGACGCTGACCAGGTCCGCATCGACGTCCCCACTCGGCGCAGGACCGGACTTCCGACCGGTGGCGACGGCCGCCGCGGTCTGCGCCTCGATCCACCGGAGCCGTGCGCCCGGCTCGCTGGGCCTCGGCCGCGCCGCGCTCGCGGCAGGCGGACGCTCGACGGCCGACGGCACCGCGGGCGGTGATTCGCCGACGGTCGCGCATGCCACGCACAGGAGACCGCCGAGGTGCATCAGCTGCCGCGCCATCGGTCGGGATCGGAACCGATCGGTGACGGCGGTCCAAGCACCGGACGCTGGTTCCCTCCGCCCGCCGTGCGACGATGCGTCCCATGCCCCTCCGACGCAGCAGCATTCCTCCGATCCAGATCCGCACGATCCTCCGCGTCGCGGTCGCCGCGGCGTCGGCGGCGGGCAGTGAAGTGGCGTCCCGTTTCCGCGACCGCCCGCGCCGTGACGTCGAGCGGAAAGGAGCCGGGGACTTCGTGACCCGGATCGACCGCGCCGTCGAGCGCAGCCTCCGTCGATTCCTGCTCGATGCCTTCCCCACTCACGACTTCGTCGGCGAGGAGTCCGGTGCGTCCAGACCGGACGCGGACTTCGTGTGGGTCGTCGATCCGATCGACGGCACCAGCAACTTCGCACAGGGCCTGCCGGTCCACGCCGTGTCGGTCGCCTGCCTGCACCGCGGCCAACCGATCGCGGCCGCCCTCCACTGTGCGCCCGGCCAGCAGACCTACCGCGCAGGCCTGGGACTCGGAGCCTTCTGCGGCCGGTCCCGGCTCCGGGTCCCGGCCGCGCGGCTCGATGACGCCAGCATCCTGGGCGCCCAGTGGTTCCGGGGAGAGTTCGCGCCGGAGTTCCTCGCACCCCTCTGCCGGTCGGGAGCGCGCATCCGCACCTTCGGCAGCACCGTGACCCAGATCTGCGACGTCGTCGCCGGGAGGCTCCACGCCAACCTCCAGCTCCAGGGCAAGCTCTGGGACATCGCCGCGGTGAGTCTGCTGGCGGAGGAGGCCGGCGCCCGGTTCACGGACTTCCGTGGCCGCCGGATCCTGCCCTTCCCGGACTTCGACGGTGATCGACACTACCCGTCGATCACCGCGCCCACAGGCATCCACCGAACGCTCGTCCGGCTGCTGCGCGAAGTCGCGCCGTGATCGGAGGCTGGCACCGCGCCCCGACGGATGACTCTTGTTGTTTCGATCGCGTAGCACACGCGCCGGGGACGTGACGGATCCGCGCGAATCCTCGCCCAAGATGGCCGCGCGCGGTGGACGCCCCCCGTCGATCCGGGCAGAATCGCGAGCCTTCGGTGCGGCTGGCACCGATGTTGCGACCCGGCACCCCGCCGGAGGACGAGACCTCTCCTTCCACCCTCCGCAAGGACACGGCGACCGCATGGCGGTCGATCCCTTCTGGAGCATGCAACCGATGAAGAACCTGCTGATCTCGAGCCTGGTGTGCGCGGGCCTCGCCTGTGCGCTGCCGGAAACGGCTCTCGCGCACGGCGGCCAGTACCGCGGCCCCGGTGACGTCGTCCCCCCGAACCCTGGCGGCGGCGGCGGACGCACCCCCGGTCCGGCCGGCCCCTCGACCCCTGGACCCGGTGGCCCCGCCACCCCCGGTCCGGCGGGCCCTTCGACCCCTGGACCCGCTGGCCCCGCGACGGGCGGCCCCGCGGGCCCCGGCCCGGCCGCCGGCCCGACGACGGGTGGCGGCATCCAGCTGGAGGACGACCTCACCCGCTGGGAATTCTGGTGGGAGTTCAACAAGGACCCGTTCATCAACCTGCGTCAGGCGATCCACACCGATGAGGTGACCACCAACTCGGACGCCTTCTTCATGGGTGCCGGCCGCCAGAACGTGTCCAAGGACACGCGGAAGCCGACCGACGCGCAGATCCTGAACGACATCCTGCCGGCCCTGAACCGGGCGCTCGACGCCACCGATCAGCGCGACATCACGTCGTCCTGCATGATCGCGATGGCGAAGATCGGCAAGGACACCGAGTCCATCAAGATCCTCGACATCTTCCGGGAGCGCCTCAAGGTCAACGACCAGGAGGTCCGCGAGTCGGCCGCTGTCGCGATGGGCATCTCGCAGATGACCGAAGCGGTCGCGGACCTCAGCGAGCTCGTCGGCGACACCCCCGCAGGCCGCAAGCTCTGTGACCGCCCCGAAGTCGATGACCGCACCCGCAGCTTCGCGGCCTACGGCCTCGGCCTCGTCGGCTGGGCCACCAGCAGCAACGACGTCAAGAAGCAGTGCTTCACGCCGCTGAAGGGCATCCTCGAGGACAAGGAAATCTCGGACCGCAACGTCCGGGTCGCCGCGATCAACGGGATCGCCCTCCTGAAGCCCGACACGTCGAACGACGCGGCGCTGATGGTCGAGTGCCTCGATGCGCTGGACGCGTTCTACGCGCAGGAGATGGGCTCCGGCGAAGAGCTGATCCAGTCCCACGTCCCGCCGGCGGTCGCCAAGCTCTACGAGTCGGTGGATCTCGAGAGCGAGACCAACAAGCCGCTCGCCGACCGCCTCGAGAAGTACAAGGAAGGCTGGCTCAACGAGCTCCGCGGCCGGACCAAGAAGAAGAACATCCTCTCGGGCCAGTCCGTGGTCACCGCTCTCGGCCGGACCACCCTGCCGAACGACGGCAAGAAGGATACCCCGAAGCTCGACTACGAGATCTCGGTGGCGCTCCTCGACTACTTCGAGAAGGGCAAGGACCAGCAGACCCAGTACTTCTCGCTGATGGCCCTGGGCCAGATCGG
>JBEAPQ010000525.1:0-4041 GCA_041164325.1 Planctomycetota bacterium
GCGGCGCCCGCCAACCCGGCATGACCGGCCAGGTCAAAGAAGACGTCCTCTGCCGCCTCACCGAACTCGGCGTCCGCTGCGCAGGAGGCCGCCTCGGCTTCGACCCCACCTTCCACCGCGCTTGGGGCGGCAACACCCCCCGCTTCTCGATCTGCGGCACGCAGGTCACCTACGCACTGGGTGACGAGCCCTCGATCACGGTGACGCGGAGTGATGGGACGACGCAGACGGTCGCGGGCTCGTGGCTCGATGAGGAGACGTCGGCGGCGATCCTGGCGCGGGCGGGAAAGGTGAAGGCTCTGGACGTCGTGCTCACCGCCAACGCCTGATTCCTCCACGGGTAGACCCACGGCAGCCCGGTCCTATCCTGGCTGCCCGTGCTTCGACCTGCCCTGACGATCGCCTTGCTCTCCGCCACTGCCCTGGCTCAGGGGGAGGTGCGCTTCAACCGTGACGTGCGGCCGATCCTGTCGGATCGGTGCTTCTCGTGTCATGGGCCGGATCGGGCGCATCGGAAGGCGGGGCTCAGGCTGGATACGGAGGAGGGGGCGCGGGAGGCGCTGCGGGCGGGGAGTCGGGCGGACAGCGAGGTGTGGCTGCGGATCGTGCATGAGGATCCGGAGGAACGGATGCCGCCGGCTTCGAGCGGCAAGGAGCTGTCGGCGGACGAGATCGAGGTGATCGGTCGGTGGATCGACGAGGGGGCTCGCTTCGAGGAGCACTGGGCGTGGTCGGTGCCGGTGCGGCCGAAGAGGCCGAAGCCGGTGGACCGGGCGTGGGGCGAGCAGCCGCTCGACGACTTCGTGCTGGCCGGTCTCGAGGCGGCGGGGCTCGCGCCTTCTGGGGACGCGGATGCGTGGACCTTGGTCCGGCGCCTCCACCTGGATCTGACCGGGCTGCCGCCGACGCCGGAGGAGGCGCTCTCGTTCGTCGAGGATCGCCGCAGGGACCGCGTCGAGCGCCGGGTGGAGGAGCTGCTGGACTCGCCGCGGCACGCGGAACGCCTCGCCGTCTGGTGGCTCGACCTGGTCCGCTTTGCGGACACCGTCGGCTACCACGGCGACCAGGAGCACTCGGTCGAGCCCTACCGCGACTACGTGCTCAAGGCCTTCCACGAGAACTACCCGTTCGATCGCTTCACGCGGGAGCAGCTCGCCGGCGACCTGCTGCCGGACCGGACCGACGAGCAGTGGATCGCGTCGGCCTACAACCGGCTGCTGCAGACGACGCACGAGGGCGGTGCGCAGGCGGGCGAGTACCTGGCCAAGTACGCGGCCGACCGCGTCCGAAACGTCTCGCAGGTCTGGCTCGGCGCGACGATGGGCTGCGCCGAGTGCCACGACCACAAGTACGACCCCTACACGCAGGCGGACTTCTACAAGCTCGCGGCGTTCTTCGCGGACGTCGACGAGGCCCGGTGCTTCTCGGCGCCCAACACGACGCCGACCAAGCGCCCGCCCCAGGTCGACCTGCCCGGGCCGTTCGCGCACCAGGTGGACAAGCGGACGGTCCTCGTGACGGTTTCGATCGAGCCGCGCCCGACGCGCGTGCTCGCCCGCGGCGACTGGATGGACGAGTCGGGTCCGCTGGTCGAGCCCGGCGTGCCGGACGTGCTGCCGCCGCTCCGGGGTGTGAAGGGCCGTGCGACCAGACTGGACCTCGCGCGCTGGCTGACCCGTCCCGACCACCCGCAGACGGCGCGCGTCGTCGTCAATCGGCTGTGGGCGATGTTCTTCGGGCGTGGCTTGGCGCCTGACCTCGGCGACAACGGTTCGCAGGGCGGGTGGCCGTCGCACCCGGAGCTCCTCGACTGGCTGGCGGTCGACTTCGTCAAGAACGGCTGGGACCTGCGCCACGTGATCCGCTCGATCGTCACGTCGCGGGCCTACCGGCAGGCGTCGGAGCCGCGCGCGGACCTCGCGGCGGTCGATCCTGCGAACGTGCTGCTCGGCCGGCAGCGCACGTGGCGGCTCGAGGCCGAGTTCGTGCGGGACCTCGCGCTCTTCGCATCGGGGCTCCTCGTCGAGCAGCTCGGGGGCGACAGGGGCAGGCCCTACCAGCCGCCCGGCTACTACGCGCACCTCAACTTCCCGCCGCGGAAGTACGAGGCCGACGAGGACGCGGGCCAGTACCGCCGCGGCGTCTACGTGCACTGGCAGCGGATGTTCCTGCACCCGATGCTCAAGGCCTTCGACGCGCCGACCCGCGAGGAGTGCACGGCCGAGCGCTTCGCGAGCAACACGCCGCTCCAGGCGCTGACGCTGCTCAACGACCCGACGTTCGTCGAGGCGGCGCGGGTGTTCGCGGCACGCATCGTCGGCTGGTCGGGCGACGACGAGGATCGGCTCGCGCGTGCGTTCACGACGGTCGTCGTGCGGGAGCCGCGCGCGGACGAGATCGAAGTGCTCGCCGAGGTCCTGGCCGAGCATCGCGCGGCCTACCGCGCCGACGAGGCGGCGGCGCGCGAGCTGCTCGGGATCGGGCTCGCGCCGCCTGCGGACGGGAATCCGCCCGCCGAGCTCGCGGCGTGGACTTCGGTCGCCCGCGTCCTCCTCAACCTCCACGAAGGGATCACCCGCCGATGAGCGAGTTCGACGCACCGATCGGCCGGCGGGCCTTCCTCCAGCACGCGGGCTTCGGGCTCGGGGCGGCGGCCCTGTCGGATCTCGCGGGCCTCGGCCGCGACCGAGAGCGGGACGGGCGGCCCGGGCCGCACCACCGTCCCCGCATCAAGCGCGTGATCTGGCTGTGCATGGCCGGCGGGCCGTCGCACCTGGAGACCTTCGATCCCAAGCCGGAGCTCGCACGTCTCGACGGGCAGCCGATGCCCCCGTCGTTCACCCGCGGTCAGCCGATCGCGCAGCTGCAGGGGCAGCAGCTCAACTGCCTGGGCCCGCTCTACAAGTTCCGGCCGGCCGGCGAGAGCGGCATCCCGATCGCCGAGTGCCTGCCCAACATCGCGCGCATCGCGGACCGCATCTGTGTCGTCCGCTCGATGCAGACCGACCAGATCAACCACGACCCGGCGCACACGGTGATGAACACCGGCACGTCGATCTCGGGGCGGCCGAGCATGGGGGCGTGGGTCCAGTACGGCCTCGGCTCCGAGAGCCAGGACCTGCCGGGCTTCGTCGTGCTGACGAGCGTCGGCGGCCGCAACCCGCAGCCGATCGTGTCGCGGCAGTGGGGAGCAGGGTTCCTGCCGGGCAAGCACCAGGGCGTGGAGTTCCAGTCGTCGGGGGATCCGGTGCACTACGTCCGCGATCCGCGCGGCGTCACGCGCGCGCGGCAGCGTGACGTCGTCGACGCGGTGCGCCGTCTCAACGGCATGGCGGGCCACGGGGACCCGGAGGCTGTGACCCGGACGGCCCAGTACGAGCTGGCGTTCCGGATGCAGACGGCCGTGCCCGAGCTGATGGACCTGTCCGACGAGCCGCGCTCGGTGCTCGACCTCTACGGGACGGAGGGCAACGACGGCTCGTTCGCGGCCAACTGCCTGCTCGCGCGCCGCCTCGTCGAACGCGGCGTGCGCTTCGTGCAGCTCTACCACCGCGGCTGGGACCACCACGGGGACCTCCGCAAGTGGATGGACGTCTGCACCGGCCTCTGCGACCGCCCGTCGGCCGCGCTCGTCACCGACCTCGCCCAGCGTGGCCTGCTCGACGAGACGCTGGTCGTCTGGGGCGGGGAGTTCGGGCGGACGCCGATGTTCCAGGGCAAGGGTGCGACCGCGGGCCGCGACCACCACATCCGCGGCTTCTCGATGTGGCTCGCGGGCGGGGGCATCCAGGGCGGCAGGACCTACGGCGAGACCGACGAGCTCGGCTACCACGCGGTGGACCGACCCGTCCACGTCCGCGACCTCCACGCGACGATGCTGCACATGCTCGGGCTGGACCACGAGCGGCTCAGCGTGCGGCACCAGGGCCTCGACATGAAGCTGACGGGCGTCGAGCCAGCGCGGGTCGTCCACGACCTGTTCGAGTGAGTTCCCGCGTCCCGGCCGTGGATCGCCGGGCCCCGTCAGCCTCAAGGCGCGAC
>JBEAPQ010000526.1:0-18672 GCA_041164325.1 Planctomycetota bacterium
CGATCAGCCGTCGCCGTTGATCATCTTGAACAGACCCGCGAAGCGCTGGTCGTCACCGGCGACCTCCTTCAGCATCTCGGCGTAGCGCTTGGCGGCTTCGGCGTCCTTGGTGAAGCGGTGGTTCCAGAACGCGGCGTTCGCGTAGACGTTCTTCGCGATCTCCTTGTCGCGGATCGGCCCGTGCGCCAGCAGCGCGTCGATCGACGCGAGCACGTCCTTGATCATGTCCTGGCTGCTGACCTGGCCCATCTTGGCGGCCACGCACTGCTCGAGCAGGCCCTTCTCGTTCTTCGGGTCGAGCTCCTCGGCCTTCGCATAGTCGTCGGCCTCGGCGGTGCCGGACTTCAGCAGCGCCATCAGCGCGCCCTCGGCAAGCTTGTCGTCGGAGAGACCGAGACGGGCGATGGCTGCGATCTTGTCGGCGCCCGGCTGGTCGGACGACGTGTTGCCGAGCATGTCGATCGCCTGCTGGATCAGCCCAGCGCGTTCCTCGCCCGTGGCCTTGACGATCTCGACCTGCATCGCGGCGACGCGCGCCAGGGCTTCCTTGCCGTTCTTGCGGAGCTCCTTCATGTGCTCCAGGTAGGGGGTCGGGCCGCCCTCGCGGTAGCCGGTGCGTCCGTAGACGGTGCCGTCCGCGTCCATCAGCAGGATCGTCGGGAACCCAGCGACCTTGTACTTGCCCTGCAGCTCGCGGTTGCGCTCGGGGTTCGGGACCTTGGCCTTCACCTCTTCGGCGTTGGGGAAGTCGAGGGCGACGAGGACCCAGTCCTTCTTGACCTCGTCGAGCCACTCGGCGTGGTCGAACACTTCCTTGTTCAGGCGGATGCACCAACCGCACCAGTCCGAGCCGGTGAAGTCGACGAGTAGGTCCTTGCCTTCGGCCTTCGCGACCTCGACGGCTTCGTCGAAGTCGGCGTGCCAGCCAGCGTGGCCCTCATCCTGGGCCGTCAGGGGGAGGGTCGAGAGGAGGAGGGCTGCCGGGAGGAGGCGCATGCGCATGGGATTCGAGCCGGAGTCGGAGGTGTCGTGGGTTGGCGGCCGGGTGCAGTCCCGGCGGGGTCGTCGCCAAGCAAGCACTCCCCAGCCCGTGGTCTGATCTCGTCACCGGCTGGGAGCGCGGGGCACGATAACGGCTCGGCTTCCCGAACGCTCCTCGCGCGCGGCTCCCGGAGGTTCCTGACCGGCTCAGCGCTTCTCGTCGCGGAGGACTTCCACGGCTCGAGGCGCGCCATGCGCGCGGAGCGCGGCGTCGACACCCGCGGATGCTCCGTCCCTCGTCCGGAGGCCCAGGAGCAGCGCGAGCGCCGATTCGGTGCCCGTCGTGCCGAGTGCGAGCAGCAGGCGGTCGCGGAGCGGTCCACGAGCTTCGCGCAGGTAAGGGGTCAGCGTCTCCGTGGCGCCCTCTCCCGCCGTTTGCCGAGCGATGCGGCCGAGCGCACGGGCGAGTCGCGGGTCTTCGACGGAGCGGAGCGCCACGCACAGCGCATCGATGACACCGGCTTGACCCGCTTCCGCGCAGAGGGACGCGAGGCTCTCGGTGAGTTCCGGGTCGGTGTCGGTCACGGCGATGGCCGTGGCGAGCAGGCTCTCGCGACGGATCGGCGACAGCGCGTCGCGCAAGACAGGGCGGCTCCGCAGGCTCTCGGCGGCCTCGATCCGCGCCGGGCCCGTGCCGCGCACGGCTAGGTCCGACAGGGCGGCGGCGGTCGCGCCCGGGGAGGCACCGGCCTCGGAGCCCAGCAGCGCATCGACCAGCGTGCGGTAGGACGCGGTCCGTGCGTCGTCGTCGGTGATCACCGGGTCATCGCCGGCGTAGCCGAGCCGCACGAAGTACGGGCCGCGGTCGGCCGGGAAGCGTGCGGCGCCCGGATCCGCTCGAAGGCAAAGCAGGCGGTCTGGTCCGATCGATGGCCGTGGTGCGTCGGCCACGCGCTTGCGTTCCACGATCGTGAACGTGGCGGGCGCGTCCCCCTTCCACACGGACACGCTCTCGAAGCGATGCAGGAAGAACTCGTTGCCGAGGGGGCGCACGCCGACATGGCGTGCGACGACCAGGACGGGCGCATCGGTGACGGCGTGGCGCAGCTGAGCCCGTGCCTCGGTGGCAGCAGCCAGGATGCACGCAGCAACCGCAGGGAGGGACGAAACGAAGGTCTTCATCGGGGCGGGTCGCATGGCGTGTCAGAAGTCGTGACGCGGTGTGTCCAGGGGCTCTGACGTGGTGTTGGTTCGGCGGCTGCTCTGCAGCCGCGGGGAGCCCGTGACTCCATGGAGTCACAGCCTGTCAGAGGCTGTGACCAAATCAGTCTACAGCCTCTGAAGTGCTTGCCTGGCGGCCGCTCCGCGGCCGCGGGAGAGTGCGTGACGAGATTTCGTCACACACTCTCATTGCTTGTCGTAGAGGGCCTTCTCACGGAGGTAGGCGCGGTTCAGTGAGTTGAAGGCCGTCTCGGGAGACAGGGCCTTCTCGAATGCGATCGCCGGACTCATCACGTTCTGGGCGTCGCTCGGAAACAGCGAACGGTTCTCGATGTGGAGGCTCGCGGACGCGCCCGACGTGGGGAAGTTCACGGGGTCGCCGCCGTACAGCCCGACCGGCATCGCGCCGTTCGCGACGAGTCCCATCGAGTGGCCGCACTCGTGCGCGGTGATCACTGCTGTGGTCCGGGCCATCCGTTGGATCGCGCGATCGATGGCCGCCGTGCGCGCATCGTTCAGGGTGCCCAGCAGACGGTCCCGGTCGCCCGTCGCTTCGCCGACCGGCGTGCCGCCGAATCCGGGCGTGAACGCATCGTAGGTCTGCCGGAACAGCGACGCGGGCCCGGAGCGCACGCCGAACAGGATCAGCGTGTGGAGGAATACTCCGAGACGCTCCCCGGTCGACGTCGGGCTGCAGTTGTCGTTCTGCGTCTGGTTGTTCGCGTCGAAGTAGGCGGCGCCCAGTGTTCCCGTCGGCGTCTCCGCCGCCGCTCCTGCGATGCAGATCTGCGAGAACGGGAAGCTCCCGTAGGGTTGGAACGGCGAAGACGTCGGGTAGCTGCCGGGTGAGACGAACGTGAACCGAGCGTCCACGTCGGTGAACAGGTCGTCGAGTTCGGCCAGCATGCGCGCCTCGAAGGTCTCGCGAACCCACTCGTTGCTGTCGATGCCGCCGGGCAGGCCGGTCAGCGGGGAAGCCGACCAGAGGCCGACGATACCCAGTGCGTCGAGCGCGTCGGCGCGACCATTCGCCCCTGCGACGATGCGTACCGTCGGTTCGAGGCCCGCGCCGTCGAACACGAAGCTCTCGACGTCCCGATCGAACGACAGGAACCACACCTGTGTCGTCTCGGTCGGGCGGATCCCGTCGTCGACGTTCACGGTCCGGAAACGGAAGGTCCGCGGGATGCCGGGCTGGCCCGAAGCATCGGCGTGCAGCGTCGTCAGCGCGCTGTCTCCGGGCGGAAACACCACGCTCGTCGGAACCTCGAAGCGGACGGCGTTGCCGCGGATCGTGGGCCGAGGCAGCACGCGGGTCAGGTCGACGCCCGCCCGCAGCGTGCCGGACGGCGTCTGGACGTCCCGGTTGCTGATGAGGAGGGCCTCGCCCGACGCGATGCCGGACGTCGCGTCGGTCCACTCGAGGTCGATCGTGAAGCCGGTGGGCGGAACCTGCAGGACCCCGTCCGCCGGACCCGTTCCGGAGAGCTCGTCATCGATGCCTTCGAACGTCAGGACCGTCGCCGTCGGCGGGTCGAGGTCGGCGAGCGTGATCGTCACCGGCTCACCCTCGGCGTCGATGGCGGGCCCGTTCCCCGTCGCGCGCACCGCGTCGTTCTCGAGCGTGACCCCGACCCGGGTCACGCCCGGCGTGATGGCCGTCCCGGACCCCAGCTCGATCCGGACCGTCCGCGCGTCGGGACGGGTCAACACGCCGTCCAGTGCGCCCAGGCTGCCTCCGGCGACGTCCAGGTCACCCGCGAGCGATGCGCCCGTCAGCTCGACCGCGTCCGAGTAGAGCAGCAGCAGTGCGTCCGCACCCGACCCCGTGTCCGGCACCACCGCCGCCTGCACGAGGGTCGGCACGAAGACGATGCTCGAGGAACCGCCGCCGCCGCCGCCGCATGCTGCGACCAGGCAGGCGAGAGCTGAGGTGGTTGCGAGATCGCGGACAGGGTTTCGATTCATGCGCGGACAGCCGGGTTCGGCGCGCCGATCTTCGGGAGCGAAGTCGGGCCGATCCAGCCCGGTGCGCACGGAACGTTCGATCGCAGGGCGAGTTCGCGGCACCTGCGCGGAACGCATCCCGGACACGGTTGTCTGGAGGCCTCCGGACGGTGATCCAGAACGCGAGAAGGCGTGAGACTGCGGAAAGGACGCTGCCATCGGAGCCCCCGTTGCGACGCTCCCCGGCTCTCAGGTTTGCGGTTCTGCGTTCCGAAGGGACGGGTGGCAACAGGGACGCACACCGCATGATGAAACTCGCGATGGGGGAGATGATCCGGGGCTACCGGGTCGACCGATTCCTGGGCCGGGGAGGTTTCTCCTCGGTCTATCTCGCCGTCGACGAGCGCACCGGCGAAAAGGTCGCGCTCAAGGTCGGGCATCCGTCGGGTGGAGGGCGCCAGGTGACGCGCCTCCTCGATGTGAGCAACCAGCGCTCACCGGAGGGCATCAGTCCGGACGAGCTTCCGGCCGAGGCCGTGTTCTTCGATGACCGCAAGTTCCGGATCGACCTCTTCGATGCCGAGGAGGTCCGCAACACGCTGCGTCGCGAGGCCGAAGTGCTCGCCACGATCGACTCGCCGCAGATCGTCCGGCTTCGGGAAGCGCTCCTCGACGACGAGCGCCCGTGCCTCGTCCTCGACCACGTCCGGGGTCAGACGCTGCGCGAGAAGATCCGCAGCCTCGAAGGGGTCCACCTGAACTGGTTCCTGTCGATCACGCGGCTCCTGATCGATCTCGAGCAGCGCGGACAGCTGATCTACCACGGCGATCTCAAGCCCGAGAACATCGTGGTCAAGCCGAGTGGCAAGGTCGTGCTCCTCGACCCGGCGATGCGTCGCCAGGACGACGGCGTGATGACCGCGACGCCTCACTACAACCCGCTCCTGCTCTCGGAGTCGAAGGCCGACGTGATGGCGATCGGGATCATGATCTACGAGATCCTGACCGGCACCCTTCCGTTCGACGACGTGCCCTGGGAGTACGCCGGGCAGTCGGGTGGCGGTGAGACCGTGCGTCTGTCGCTGTCCTACTTCTACAGCTACTGCCCGCCGCAGATGCTGAACCCGCGGACGCCGCCGGACCTCGAGCGGATCATCTACCGCTGCATCACGGTGCCGACCTACGGCCTCGAGGAGCTCCGCGCCGACCTCGAGGACTTCATCGGCCGCTCGTGACCGGAACGGCCGGTCTCACTTCTGCGTGTAGACGGGCATCGACGACTTCTTGAGGAAGAGCAGCGCCATCGACGTGATCGTGATGGCGTCGGTCTCCCCGCCCGTCGCGTTCGGCCACGTGCCGTCGTCGCGCTGGAGCGACAGCAGCGTCAGCGCGCCCTCCAGGTACCAATCGCGTCCGTTGAGCAGCGCGATGCCGGACAGCTCGCAGGAGCGTTCGAGTCCGTAGAGGTAGTAGAGGATGTGCGAGAAGTAGTGGGCGTGCAGGCCAGGGCCCGGGTGGTAGCGCGCCGAGAAACGATCCGCCAGCCACGCGAAGCCGCTGCGCTGCGCGTTGGCGGCGTCGGCCAGCGTCCGGTCTCGCGTCAGGCCTGCATTGACCATCCCGGCCATCGCGATCGTGAGGCCGGTCAGCCCGGCGCAGGTCATGCTCCCGTAGATCGGACGCGGCTCTCCGTTGTACTCGGGCTCGACGTAGCCCCAGCCGGCGACGCCGACCGCTCGCGCGCCGGTCGAGGTGTCTCCGCCGCTCTTGATGGTCTCGAGCTGGCGGTGCGTCGTCACCTCCAGCGGGGCCCGCGTCTCGGGCTCGGCCTGTGCGTCGACCAGGTGCGCGGCGGCTGCCTTCCAGAGAGTGGGTGAGATCTCGACGCCGCAGAGTTGGGCGGAGTAGAGACCGAGCAGGCCGTACTGGTTGACCGAGTGGTCGTAGCGGCCTTCGCGAACGTAGCTCCAACGGGCCAGGTAGGCGGGGTCGACGCGCGAGTCCATGTTGTGGAGCAGGATGCCTGCCCACTCCTTGATGATCGCGAGGTCGGCCTCCGGGAGCTGGCGCTGCCGCGGCTTGTCGATCGAGCCGGAGCGCAGCTCCTCGTACTCCCCACGAGGCTGGTAGTAGGCCTCCAGCGCCATGATCGCGTTGGCGACCGAATAGGTGTCGACGAGCTTCCGTCGGCGGAGTTCGTCCAGGCCCTTGATGATGATCGGATCGTCGCGCGGCACGTCACAGTGGATCAGCGCCAGGAGCGCCAGCGCGAGTTTGCCGGTCGGGTAGGTTCGCGTGTCACCACCCGCCTGCAGGGCGGGCTTGTTCATGTCGGCGAGCTCCCTCTTCAGGAACTCGCGTCCCTTCTCGATCGCCGCGACGACGTCGTCGAGGAACTGCCCGTCCCGGTCAGGGCGCACCGTGGAGAGCTTCCACTCCTCCGTGTATTCGAGATCGAAGGCCTGGCCGTCGAGGCCGCCGTGCGCGTGCTTCACGACGCCCGACAGCCGGGTCTCCATCCACGTGATCACACCGCGCTCCTCGTCGAACACGCGGTCGACGGTCAACTGGCCGGTGAACGTGTACTCCCACCACTTCGCGATCTGGCTCGCGTAGAAGCGCTTCTCGTAGCGCCGCTCGTCCGGAGCGGCTGTTGCCACCTCGCACACGATCCGCTGCCGGCCGGAGTCTTCCGGCGCATCGGCGTTGCCCTTCACCCGGACGTCGCCGAAGCGCCAGGTCAGCGGGATCTCGTAGGCGACCTTGCCGCGCCGTCCGCCCCGCTCGACGTCGAAGCCGACGAAGCTGCCGAGTTCGCGGAGGTCGACCGGCGTCATCCGCAGTCGGGTCCGCGAAGCATCGAGTTCGCCCCAGGTGACCGCGGGGGCGCCGCGCCATTCGTCGAACAGGTCCCGCTGCAGGTTGGCGGCGACCTGACGGCTCTGCTCGAGCCGCGACGTGGCGTTGCCGCCGTCGCCGAACGATCGGGCGGACGACACGAGCTCGACCCCCAGGTAGCACGGGCCGTCCGGGTTGCGGATCTGGACGGCGAGCACGTTCGGGCGGCTCCGTTCGAGGAGGCCGATCTGGTCGGCCGTCAGCACGAAGTCCGACTTCTTCCGCTGCCCCTGGACCTCGGCTCCGCCGATGCGCACCCCGTTCAGCCAGACCTCGACGTCGTCGCCGTGCTCGATGGTGAGCACGATGGCCTTGGCTCGCGGCGGTGAATCGAACTGCGTGCGGGCGTCCAGGACGCGGTGGCGGAGCGGCCAGGCTGCGTCGGCCTCGTCGCGCGGCGTGATCGGCAAGCGGGTCTCGGTCCACTCCCCGTCCTCGTAGTCGCGGACCTGGAAGCCGTCCGCGATCGCCGACTGCGGCCAGGAACGGACCTTCCAGGTCGATCCGGCGTCGATCGGGCGGAGCAGGTCACCTCGGCGCGCATTCTCGGCCGGGACGACGCGCCACGCGGTCGTCACCCGCTGGTAGTCCGCGAAACCACGCTCCGGCATGCCCCAGGCCGGAGCTTGGCAGGGCGCGATGCCCGCGAGACCGGCTGCGAGGAGCGGAAGGGCTTGGAGGGCGGCAGCTCGGCGTCGCATCAGCGGCTTGCGGTGGGTCACGGGGGCGGCGTGCGGGCGGGCGGGAATGGTAGCCGGACTCGGCCGCGTCGCGAGGATCGGCCGGACGGGTCAGTCGAGGGTCAGCGTCGTCCCGTCGCGAAGCCGGAGCTGCGGTGGGGTTCCGCAGCGCGGGACGCCCCAGATGGACTCGCGTGCAGGTCGCGCGAGGCGGACCCGCGCGGCCTCCCCGACCCGGAGCGGGCAGGCCCGGACTTCGTCCGGGAGAGTGCCGAGCAGCCGCGCGCAAAGCTCGGCCCGGTGCCGCGCACGCACGTGGATCGGGTCGGTCCCGTAGTAGTGCCCCGGCATGTCGACGAACGCAGCGCCGTGCTTGCGGGCGAGCGCACGGAGTCCATCCTCGAGGTCGCAGGCCGCCGCCACCGCCTCCTCGAGGCCCAGGCGGCAGCTCGGCACCAGCACCCGCCGGACCAGCTCGAAGCGGAACGGGGTGATCGTGCCCTGGGCGACCGGCGGCAGGCCTCCGATCGCCAAGTGCTCGACGTGCCGAGCCAGGGTCGTCACGCAGGTCTCCACCCAGGAGAGCACGGTGTCGACCTCAGCGCCGTAGAGCAGATCGTTTCCTACGTCGAGGACTGCGCCCCACCCTCGGCGCGGGCCGGTCAACCGATCGAAGACGCTGGACTGGAGGATCCCGGGCAGTTCGCGCCCAAGGAACCGGGATCGGGCGCCGAAGGAGCGTCCGTTGCCCGCGGCGATGATGCAGTCGACCGGTCCTCCGGCTGCGACCCGGGCCGCCGCCACCCACGTGGCCAGCGCGCGCGTCAGGTTGCTCGCGCCGAGCGCGACGCAGCGGGCAGCAGGAGCTGGAGGGGGCGGGCGGACCATGGGGCCGGCGTCGAGGCTACGGCCCCCGCGTCGAGCCGACGCCATGGCCGGTCCGGGAATCCGCCGGGCGCGTGTTTCCTGCTTGGTCCCTGCCCCAGACTCGGGGGAAGATCCGCCGTCCTCGAGCCGTCCGACGCGCTCGGCCCGGCGCACCGCGCCGGCGCGTCCCGCGACATCCGCCCGCCCAGATCCACCGTGACCCGCGATCCCCGCACGTCCCAGGTCCTGACCGGTTCCCTGTTCGCCCTCGCTGCCGCCTTCACCGGCTGCACGACGCCGAACGTCCCGCTCGTCGAGGCGGAGGCCTTCTACGCAAGGTCCGACTACTTCCAGGCCTACGTCGCGGCCCAGCGCGCGCGCGAGTTGGCCCCGGACGACCCGGAAGTGGCGCGCATCCACGCCCGCGCCCGCGAGGCCTACCTGCTCTGGGACGCCCAGCGGCTGGTCTTCCTCAGCGAAGAGGAGGCGGCGTTGGCGCGGCTCGACCTCGTTCTGGCCAAGAGCCCCGACCATCCGATCGCGATCCGCTGGCGCGACAAGGCTCGGCTGAAGCTCGCGGAGCGCGCGGTCGATCTCGGCAACCGGATGCTGGCATCCGGCAAGCTCGAGGATGCACAGGGGGCATTCGGGGACGCGTATCGCTGGGTGCCCGACTACGCACCGGCCGGTGACGGCCTCGAACGCCTCGCCTCGGCGGCCGAAGGCCTCCGCACCGAGGCCCGCGGGCACTACGTGGACGGCGTCCGCGCGCTGGGCGAGTACGAGTACCGGCAGACCGCCTACCATCTCGGCATTGCCGTCGAGAAGGACCCCGAGCTGACCGCGGCGCAGGACCCGCTCGCCATCGCCAAGCGGCAGATCGCCGAGGAGCGCTACGCGTCCGCGCAGGCGATGCAGGAAGCCGGCTTCTACCGGCCTGCCCTGCTCGAGTACCGGGCCCTGGCCGAACAGTTCCCGGACCTCTTCGGGCTCGCCGAACGCATCGCAGTCGTCGAGACCGAGGCCGAAGTCGTGGACCTGGCCGACGCGGGCGAGATCGCGGTCTACCGCGGGGAGTTCGACAAGGCACGCGAACTCCTCGACACGGCGCTCGCCAAGACCACCACGCAGACGGACATGGTCTCCGAACGGCTGCTGCTGGTCCGCGAACGGGAGATCGAGTCGGAGTACATCGCGGCCAAGGACCTCGAGCTGCAGCTGCGGCTCGAGGAGGCGATCGTCGCCTACGTGGCGCTCGCGGAGTCGGCCGCTGGGTTCCGCGACGTGGCGGCCCGCATCGAAGACCTCCGTCAGCGGGTCGAGGCCGCGACCTCCTCCTACCGCACGGGCGTGCAGGCCGAGGAGCGCGGCGAACGCGACGCGGCGATCGAAGCGTTCACCGACGTGCAGCTGTTCTGGCCGGGATACCGCGACGCGCGGGATCGCCTCGACGCCCTCCGCAAGCAGAAGCTCGAGGGCGGCGGCTCTCGTTGAGCCCGGGTGACGGCCTGGTGCCCCCGATCCGCACGACTCCGTGCAGAATGGGGCGCTGATGGAGCCCCCGACCGATCGTGCGCCCGAACGACCCCGGTCCACGGGAACGGTGCCGAGACGTCGATCGCTGGCGACGAAGATCCTCGTCGTCCTGCTGCTGACGACGGCTGCGTCGTTCGCGGCGTTCGGCATCTACGTGCGCAGTGAGATGCGCGACCGCTTCGAGCAGCAGGTCGTGCGCGTGCTGCTGTCGGATCAGGCACAGCTCGCGGCGGAGCGGCTGGATGCCCTGACGGAACAGGTCTACCGGAACGGCTCGCTGATCGAGGGCGCCGCGCGTCGTCTCCTCCGGGATGGCGACGTGGGGCAGTTCGAGCAGGAGCTCGACCTGATGCTCGGGCTGCACCAGGACTTCCAGCATGTCCTGGTCGCGGATGCGAAAGGTCGGGTGCGGGTGGCGGTCGACACCCTGAGTCTCGATGCGACGCGGCGCTCGGCGCGGCGGGCTCTCGAGCCGGGAAGAGTCCTGGACGCCGATTGGTTCCAGGCGACGATCGACGAGGACCTGGGGTTGTTCTGGATCGACAGGCACCTGTCGCCGCTGTTGCACCACAACCCGGAGCGCCCGTCCCGGGATCCCAACGACTACAGCCTGGGTCTGGCATTCCAGGTCCAGGGCGAAGGGGACGAGCGTGGTGTGGCCTACGCGCTGATCCACTGGCGGCGCGTCCAGGACATCGTCGATGCCGTCGCTGCGCGGCTCCGTGACGAAGCGGGCTTCGACAGTGCGACCGTGTCGGTCTGCGACGGACGCGGCGTCGTGTTGGCCAGCAGCGAGCGGAGTCTCTACAGCGGGCGCCTCGAGCCGACCGATCTCGCGATCGCAGTGCTGACCGGATTCGAGGGCGCTCAGGTGATCTCGTTCGAGAAGGACGGAGAGGGTTTCCTCGCCGGGGCCTCGCGCGTCGGTGGCGATGCGTCCCGCGAATTCGACTGGCGCTGCGTCGTGTCGGTTCCGGAGCACGAGCTCTTCGCGACCACGCGCGAGTTCGGGCAGCTGCTGGTCTTCGTGACGTCGTTCGTCTGTGCCGTGCTCGCGCTCTGGTCGTGGCTGGCGACGCGAGCCTTCCTGCGTCCCGTCGGTGATCTGGCAGCGGCGACGACGCGGGTTGCCGCGGGAGATCTCGGCGTCCGCGTCCCGGAACGGGGCGGCGATGAACTGGGCGAACTGGGGCGGGCGTTCAACGTCATGACGTCCCAGCTCTCCGACACGCAGCGTCGTCTCCGTGATGCCGCGCGGGAGGCGGCCTGGGCCGAGATGGCGCGGCAGGTCGCGCACGAGATCAAGAACCCGCTGACTCCCATGCGGATGAGCGCGCAGATGGTCCAGCGTGCCCGCGCCCAAGGGGACCCACGGCTCCCGGAACTCGTCGAGAGGCTGGTTCGAACGGTTGTCGAGCAGACCGACCAACTCGCGCAGATCGCGTCGGACTTCCGGCACTTTGCGGGTCGACCGGAGCCCGTGTTCGACCGTGTTGCGGCTTCGGACCTGCTGCAGGACGTCGCGTCGCTGTTGGCCGCGGAGCGGGATCTCGGGCGGCTCACCGTCGAGGTTCCCGTCGATATCCCCGATCTGTCGGGCGACCGTGGGGAGCTGCGGAGGGTCCTGCTCAACCTCGTGCAGAACGGTCTCCAGGCGTCTGCGGACGACGGGCAGGTCGTGCTCAGGGTCACCCATGACGAGGCGCGGGCCGAGGTCCTGTTCGAGGTGGAGGACGACGGGCCAGGCATCGACGACGAGACCGCGGCCCGGCTCTTCGAGCCCTACTTCACGACGCGGTCCTCGGGGACCGGTCTCGGCCTCGCGATCTCGAAGCGGATCGTCGAGGCCCACCGCGGTCGGATCTGGCTGGACTCGATGGATCCAGGACGGACCCGCTTCTGTGTCGCGCTGCCGGCCAAGTCCGGCTCGGTGGAGCTTCCCCAGGGTTGAGGCCCGGTGAAGGGCAGCGGCGCGCCCCCGTGTTCGGGCCGCGGACGGCGCGCCGCGCGCCCATCGGGCGCCGCGGGAACACATCTGGCTCGGCGCGGCTCGGCGCCAGCCGAGATGACCAGTCCGCATGACGCGTTGTTCTGCCAGGTCTTCGCCGACCCGGCGCACGCCGCCGGGGAGCTGCGTGCCGTCCTGCCCCCGGCGATCGCGACGTCGATCGACTGGGCAACGCTCCGTCTGCTGTCCCCGGTCGACAAGGACGTCAGCCGTGGGGATCGGCACGTCGACTTGCTGTTCGCCGCCGCAATCGGCGACGAAGACGTGCTGCTGCAGCTCCTCCTCGAGCACAAGAGCTACGTGGACAGGTTCGCGGCCGTCCAGATCGGCGAGTACATGTTCCGGGTCCTGCGGCGGTATGTCCGGGAGAGTCCGCGCGCGCGCCGGCTGCCGCCCGTGCTCTCGATCGTGGTCTACCACGGTCGAGAACTCTGGAACGGTGGCGACGATCTCCGGTCCTGCTTCGGGCTGAGCCCGGAGACGCAGCGCTGCCTGGAGCCCCACCTTCCCCAGCTCCGGTTCTTCGTCGATGACCTGTCCCTGGTGCGAGGCGAGGAGCTGGCGACCAGGACACTGTCGGCGCTCGCGCGCCTCGTGCTCGAGGTCCTGCGCTGGGCCTCGTCTCCCGTCGATCTCGCGTCCTTGCTGCGGCGACTGGCGGCAGAGTTCCGCGCTGCGCGCGACGCTGGGGGCGATGTCGGCCTCCTTGCGGCCGTGCTAACCTACCTGGGCAAGGTCCGGGATCGGCCGCGGGCAGAGATGCAGCGCCTCGTCCGCCTCGAGCTCGGACCAGATGTGGAGGAGATCATGGCATCGACCTACGAGCAGACGCTGAACGAGGGGCGCGCGCAGGGGCGGGCGCAGGGACGGGTCCAGGGCGTGGCAGAGGGATTGGCCGCCGCGCTGCGGACCGTGCTCGGGAGCCGGTTCGGAAACCTGGACGGGGCGGTGGTGGCTCGGATCGCGCAGGCGGCCGTCGAGGACCTCGAGCGTTGGCTCCGCCGGGCTGCGACCGTGGAGCGCATCGAGGACGTCTTCGCGTAGCGCCGGGGGGCCGGCCGCCGGTCGTCCTGGGCCCGCGGCCGAATCAGCCAGCGGGGGTCCCGTTGGCGCGACGGAACGGGGACGGCCTCGGCTACAGAAGCCCGCCCCGCAGTCCGCTCGCTCCCGCGCCCATGACCGAACGCTCGCCGAAAGCCGTCGCCGCGGCCGTCTTGATCCTGCTGGGACTCGCCACGAGCCTCGTGCTCTGGGGGACGACGGAAGGACCCGTGGCCCCCTTGGATGTGGGAGGGACCCTGGAGTCCGGCAGGGTCTCCGCCCCGTCGTTCGCGGGGGCCGAAGGGGACGAGCCGCGCGAGGCCGCGCTCACAGCCGCCGCTGAGCGCGCGGTGGTCGAAGAGGGGCGGGGTGCTGGCGGCCGCGTGCGAGGCGTGGTCCTCGACACCGAGACGCTCCAGCCGATCCCGGGCGTCGAGGTGCGCGCGATGCGCGAGCCGCCGGGCCTCGAACGACTGATCGCGCGCTTCCGGTCCGCGATCGTCGATGGCTTCTTCACCGAGAGCGCTCCGCCGCCCCGCGTGCTGGCCACGACCCGAACGGCAGGGGACGGGACGTTCGTGTTGGAGGGCATCGAGCCCGGCACGGTGTTCCTCGACGGCCGCTCGGACTTCACGTTCGTGCGTGCACCGGTCCAGGTGCGGATCGCCGCGGGCGAGGAGCGGGATGGAGTCGAACTGCTGGGCACTGCGGGCGGGCGGATCCGCGGGACGGTGCGCGGGCCGGATGGAGCGCCGCTCCCGGGGGTCGTCGTCAGCGCGCGGCCGGGCATCAATGCGTTCCTCGGCCAGCTGACCCAGCGTCGCTACCGCTGGCTCGAAGCCATCACCGATGAGGAAGGCGTCTACGACCTCGCAGGCGTGCCGTCCGGGCCGGGCTACCAGCTCGCCGCGGCCGGCCCAGACATGGCGCTCGAGGAGGTCTACGGCATCGATGTCGAAGAAGGTCGGGAGACGCGTGTCGACATCTCCGGCTACCCGGGCGCGACGGTCCGCGGCACGGTGCTCGGAACCGACGGGCGGCCCCTGGCCGGCGCCAACGTCGCGCTGGTCTACCTCGACGTGAGCCGGCTGCTCTTCAGCGCAGACGGCCGCGCCGAGCCGATCACCACGGATCAGGACGGGCAGTTCGAGATCGTTCGCCTCGCGGCAGGACGCATCGGATTCGTCGCGGCCGCGGAAGGGCTGATGCCGTCCGAGGTCATCGACATGACGGTCGTGGACGGCGGCGTCTACGAAGGGGTCGAGCTACGGACCCGCGAGGGAGGGCGACTCGTCGGGACCGTCGTCGACGATCGAGATCGACCGATCCGTGACGCGCTCGTCGAGGTTCGGCCGCTCGAGCGACCGGATGACTCGGACCTGCTGAAGATGGCGCTGAAGGTCCAGACCGTCGTCGCACGGTCCGACGGGGACGGGCGCTTCGTGGCGGCGGGACTGTCAGCCGGCCGGCTGCTGGTCCAGGTCTCGAAGGAGGGCTACGTGACCGAGGTCCGCTTCGGGATGCGCGCGGAGCCGGAGCCCCGCTTCGTGCTGACGCGTGGTGTGACCGTGCGCGGCCGCGTGCAGGCGGCAGACGGATCACTGATCACACGCTTCTCGGTCTCGGCCCGGTCGACGCCCCCGCGCGACGATGCGGAAGGGCGAGCAGAAGGCGAGGATGCGCCGCCGAGCACGACGCGCGGTGGGCGCCGTGGACCCGGCTGGATGCGCGGAGACGGCGAGTCGGTCGGCATGCGTCTGTCCGCCGGGCAGCGCCTCGGTGCCACGGAAGACCTGGGCGGCTTCCAGGAGTTCCAGGACGCGGACGGCACGTTCACCCTCACCGGCGTGCCGCCGGGTGACATCCGCGTCCGGGTCCGCGCGCCGGGATTCCGCGACCCCGAAGGACAGAACCTCTCCCTCGCCGCGGGCGAGACCGGCGCCGAGCTCACGTTCGCCCTCGACGAAGGAGCGATCGCGCGCGGACTCGTCGTCGATGCCGCGACGCGGGCGCCGGTGGTCGGGGCGAGCGTGTCAGCATCGCGGGCGCGCCCGGAGGCCCGCGGCGTCTTCCGGGCCTCGATCGAGCCGGAAGACTTCGACTTCCTCGGGTTGATGCAGGGCAGCCGACGGTCTGCGGTGACGGACAGCGAGGGGCGGTTCGAACTCGTGGGGCTCGCGGCGGGCGACTACCGCTTCACGGCCCGGCACCCGGATCGCGCCAAGTCGTCGACAGGCCAAGACGTGACCGTCGCTGACGCCGCGCCGACCGAGGGAATCCTCATCGAGTTCAGTGAGGGTGGCGCCATCGAGGGGGTGGTGACGGGTGCTGGTTCGCGGCCGCTCGCCGACGCCCTGATCGTCGCGGCGAGCGTGCAGGCGGGTTCGTTCAAGAGTGCGAGCAGCACGCAGGAGGGGCGCTATCGGATCGAAGGACTCGCGCCCGGGCAGTACATCGTCTTCAAGTCCCGCATGGACGAACGGTCGGCCAACATTGGCATCGACCTGCTCGCCAACATGCGGCTCAAGTCCGTGACGGTTCGCCCCGGCCGCACGGCGCGACTCGATGTCCACGATGCCGCGGAGGGCACGGTCCGGATCTACGGGACGGTCCGCGACGCGGGCCAGCCGGTCGCGCGCGCGATGGTCACGGCACTGGGGACCGACCGGGAGGGTGTGCTCGGCATCGGCGTGCGCGCGGACCCGACGGACGCCGAGGGGCGGTTCGAGTTGGTGGGGATGGAGCCGGGTGACTACTTCATCCAGGTGACTCGTTTCGATGGCCGACCGCAGCAGGCGAGTCTTTCGATCGAAGTCCCCGATGGGGTCGCCTCGCACCGCGTCGACCTCGACCTGCCGCAGAGTTCGATTGCCGGGCGGGTCGTCGACAGCCGCGGAGCGCCCGTCGCCCGCGTGCAGATCACCGCGGGTCTCGAGGACGGAGGAGCGGACGCTGCCCCCGGTCTCCTCGGCCTCGTGATGCGCAATGCGATTGCGCAGACGCGGACGGACGAGGACGGCATGTTCCGTCTCGATCGCGTGGCCGCGGGCCGCTACCGCGTGGTCGCGTCGGGACGTGGATTCGGTCGCGCACGCGAGAGCGGCTTCGGGCAGGCTGTCGTCGAGGGGGTCGAAGTCGACGGAGCGTTCCCGGTCGACGGTCTTGTCCTCGTCCTGCCGCGCGCCGGGACGATCACCGGCGTGGTGGTCGACGGAGCGGGCCAACCGGTCGGCAATGCCGAGATCGTTGCTTCACCGGAGGGGCGTGCGGCGAGCCTCGATCCGACCGCCGAGGTGCTGGACCTTCTCGGGCTCCAAGCCGAGCCGGTGCGGAGCGGGCCGGACGGCCGCTTCACGATCGTCGGGCTGACGCCCGGCAACTACCGCGTGCGCGCGGACGCCGATGGACTCGCCCCGGGCGTGGCCGACGACGTGGTCGTGGTCGAGGACTCTGCGACCGAGGTCCGGATCCAGGTGGTCCGCGGTGCGAAGCTCCGCCTGCGGGCCTGGAACGTCGATGGGGCTGCGATTCCGGTGGGCCAGCTGACCATCCTGGACGGGCAGGGACGCCCGCTCGCGTCGAGGGTCTCGATGACGTCCGTGCTTCGTCGGATGTTCGGTCGAGGGCAAACGAACGGGAACTCGGCGTGGTACGAGGTCGGTGACGTCCCGCCGGACACCTACACGGTCATCGTCGGTCGGCCGTCCGAGCCGGAGATCCGCGTGACACGTGCGATCCAGGATGGGGAGGTCGTGGAGTGGGAGATCGACCTCCGAGCGACCGTCCCGGGCGGCGGGCGCTGATCGGCGGCGGATTCCCGACCGTCTCGGCCTGGGCCGCGGTGCCCAACGGTTCCCGGCTTCCGTATAGACTCGTCGCTGCCGCCCAATTTTCCGCAGACCCTCGCCGTCATGCACGTCTCCCCCCTCGCTGCGGCGTTCACCGCAGCCCTCCTGGTCTCTCCGGCCTTCGCCCAATCCCATCCCTCCCTCTGGGGTGTTCTCCCCCAGGTGGAGACCGGTGTCATGGATCGCGATGCGCGGGAGCGCTTCTCCCGGCCGCAGATCCAATCGTCGACCTTCGTGCGGATCGATGCGGCGGCGCTCTCCATGTTCGACGAGAGCGTGCCGACCCGGCCGAGCTTCTCGCTCGAACTCGGTGGCCGGAACCGGACGCTGGTCCTCGACAGCACCGAGCGGATGTGGAAGCACGTGGTCTACCGCGGCCACGTCGACGGCGACGGGCACTTCCTGCTCGCGATCGACGCAGCAGGGATCGCGGGTGGGGCGGTCGAGGTCGACGGCGAGCGCTACGCCATCGAATACACGGGCTTCGGGCCGACCCACGTGGTCTACGGGCTCGACCACGACCGGATGCCGGAGCACATGGGCTGCGGTGTCGACCACACCCACGAAGTCGCCGCGGCGGGTTCCGCGGGTCAGGCGTCGCTGACGTCCACGACGGTTCCGGCGATCGACGTGGCGTGCTTCTACACCCCTGCGGCACGCCAAGGCGGCGGCGGCAACGCCGGCATGGAATCGACGCTGGTCGCACGGATCTCGCTGGCGACGGACAGCTCGGCGCGCAGCGGGGTCAACCATCGCTTCCGCCTCGTCTACACCGCGGAGACCAACTACACCGAGACCGGGACGACGACCGACCTCAGCCGGTTCCGCAGCACGACCAACCGTCACATGCCGGAGGTCCACGGCGATCGCAACACGTACGGCGCCGACCTGATGTGTCTGATCATCGAGCAGTCCAGCCAGTTCTGTGGCGTGGCCTACCTGATGACCAACGAGTCGACGGGCTTCGCTTCGTCCGCGTTCGGTGTCACGGTGCGTGGCTGTCTCGACAGCGACACGCTGACCCACGAGATGGGGCACAACATGGGCTGCTCGCACGACCGCCAGAATGCGAACAGCGCCGTCCGTCCCTACGCCTTCGGCTTCCGCACGTCGGACGATCGCTTCCGGACGATCATGGCCTACGCCCCGGGCTCGCGGGTTTCGGTCTGGTCGAGCCCGAACGTGTTCCAGGGTTCCTACGCGATGGGCACGGCGACCGAGGACAACGCGCGGTCCCTGAACGAGGTCACGCCGACCATCGAGAGCTTCCGCCCGATGACGACCTACGACTGGACGGCGCACGGCGGTGGCGTGCCGGCGATCCTGCCGGGTCTGGGTGGGATCGAGCCGCTGCTGCTCGGTTCGGGCACCGTGAGCGCCGCGCGTGACGTCGAGGTCCGCATCACCAACGTGTTCCCGGGACGTTCGGGCGCCCTGCTCATCGGAGCGGGTGGGCAGAACCTGCCGCTCTTCGGCGGCGTGCTCGTCCCGTTCGTCTTCGACGCGATCCCGGTGACGATCTCGCAGCAGACGCCGTTCATCTACAACGCGAACCTGGTGCGCACGCTGGCCCCGGGGGCGGACGTCTACTTCCAGGCCTGGTTCGTCGAGCAGCTCGGACCGCACGGATTCGCCGCCAGCGACG
>JBEAPQ010000527.1:0-7341 GCA_041164325.1 Planctomycetota bacterium
GTCCGATCCTCGTAGATCACGCCGGTCGCGAGGAACTCCTCGCACGCGCTGGGATCGAGCGCGTCCTCGTCGAGGGCCGCGAGCCAGAGCGCCGATCCTGCGACTGCGGTCACATCGCGACCGACGCGGACGTGGACGTGGTGCGTGCCGATCGGGTCGGTGGCGAGCTCCGCGCCGGTCTCATCCCCGCGCGCGATTGCGAAGGCGCCGTCGGCGTGGGTCGTGAACGCCTCCAGTCCCTCGTCGAGCAAGGTCTTCGCCGCCTCGGGGACGAGGCAGGTGCCCGAGACCAGGGACCAGCGCTCTCCGCTGCCGACGAGTTCGGGCGCGCGCTCCGACGCGCGCCGCGCGAAGACCGCAGCGCGCAGTCCGTCGCTGCGGATCGCGCGGGCCGGCGGGCCGAAGCCCTGGGCGGCTGCCACCCGCAGTCCGGTGTCGAACCAGCGCTCGGCGTCCGGGCCCCTTCCCGTGACGATCAGGAAGTCGGCCACGCGCCTCCCTTGGTCACGATGCCCTGCATGGCCGGGATGCTACGCCGCCATCGCACGGTTGGAACGCCTTCCGTCGGCGTTCGTCCGGGCGCGATACACTTCCGGCCGATGGATCGCGGCGCAGGCTTGCTGGGGTGGGGCGTGGGCCTGGCGCTCTCCGTTGGCCTGGTCTGGTTGGTGGCGGGCGATCGCACGAGCGGCGGGCCCGGGCCCCTCCTGCCGGTCGGCGCACCGGCATCGGGTGCGCCGGCGATCGCCCGTGGGGTTCCCACGGAGCCGGCCCGTGCACGGGTCGAGGCTCCGGTCGCCGTCGACGCGCTGCGCGACCGGGTCCGCGCCGAGGGCGGTCTGGTCGGTGTCGTCCGCGGCCGCGACGGGCTGCCGGTCCCGCGCGCCCTCGTCTGGCTGCTCGACGAGGATCTCGAACGCCGGCTCGGCTTCGCGCGTGCGGACGTCCAGGGGCGCTTCGCGTTCGGTCGGGGTGAAGAGATCGCGGACGCTCCCGAGACCGCGGCCATCGCCGCACACCACGCCGCCCACGGCTTCGCCGAGCCGATGCCGGTGACGATTCCGGGGGCCGGGCACGTGGAGTCGATCGACGTGTCGTTGGACGGCCACGACCAGCGCATCGAAGGCACGGTGCGTGGGCCCGCGGGTGACCCTTTCCCCGACTTCCCGGTCGCGCTGGTCTGGCTCGATGGTCCGAGTCCGAACGACCCCGACTGGAAGGTCGGTGGCGCGGACGCCGATCTCCGGACGGATGCCGAGGGGCGCTTCTCGGCGCTCGGCATGCGGCCGGGGCGCTACGAGCTCGAATACGAGCCGGACACGATCCCGCTCGGCTTCGTCGAGGCCCCACCGGACGCTCTGGTCGAGATCGACACCGGCACGCGTCCGTTCCGGCTCGACGTCGCGAGCGTCCGCGTCGACTTCGATGTGTTCGACGGCGGCGAGACGCCGCAGGTCGCCGACCGGATCGCGTTCCGGGTCTTTGCACCGCAGGATGCCGACCGGATCGAGGCGTCCTATCCGGGTGAGGAGCCGGTGCCGACGGTCGGTGAGTTCGACCAGCGCCAGTCGATCGGCGAGACGGCATCGACGGCGATCTTCGCGGCGCCGGGAGCACTGGTCTTCGCGGCCGCTTCGCGGGGGGGGCGGGTCGTCGAGCGGCGCTACCGCGTCGCGTCGGCTCCGGCGCGGCAGCGTGTGGTTCTCGATCTTGCGGCGGTGCCCGAAGGAGGCACCCGCGTGAGACTCGACGTCCGGCGCGCCGCGGGAGGTCGGCCCGAGCAGGCCCTGGTGCGGGCGCGGCGCCCCGACGGACTGCTCGCGGCGCCGATCGGCCTCGAGGACGTGGGCTCCGGCTTCTGCGCGTTGCCGGAGTCGGGCGAGATCCGTCTGCCTCCGGGTCCGGTCCAGGTCGACGTGCTCGGCGACGGCTTCGACGTCGGGCGGGCGTGGTACGAGACCGACTCGAGGATGGTGTCCTTCGAACTCGACGTTCCTCCGGCACCCGGGCGCATCGACCGGGTCGTCGAACTCGACGTCGCGGCCTACCTCGAGATCGAGGTCGTGGCCGACGCCGGCACGCCGAACGCCGCGGCGCGCGCGGCATGGCTCCCGCCGACTCCGGAGACCGGGGGCGTGCCGCTGCTGCGGACCTACGCGTCGGCCGAGTCGGACGAGCTGGGCGAGACCGCGCTGCGCCTCGCGTGGATCGGTCCGGACGGCGGATGGAACCCGGCGCGTGGCGTGCCCCACGAGCCCGGTCGCACCGTCACGCTCCGGCCTCTCGGTGCATTCGCCCCGGGCTCGATCCGCTTCGCGATGCAGAGCTGGCGTCCCGCCACCGCGGATGACGCGCGCGGGCGGCTGGTTCCGCTGCGTCCCGGTCGGAACGTGCTGCGCTATCGGCTGGGTCTCGACGGGGTGCTGTATCCGCTCGCGCAGTGACCGGGAGCGCGACGCCGCCGCGTCGGGCATCATGCACCCTCCGATGACGACGCCCCGAGAAGCCACGCCCCAGACCATCGAGTCGTGGGCGACTGCGTTCGTCACGAGCACAGACCTCGCGTGCAAGCGCCGGCCGCCGGCGATCCCGGCCACGTTCGACGCTGTGCCTGCACCACTGCGCCTCGACGCGCCGGGTCGCCCGGCCGAACTCGAGGTGGTCGCCAAGTCGAAGCGGTCGTTGCGCCAGGGCGAGCTCCGGGACCCGACCAAGCGGGCGCGGCTCCTGCACACGTTCTGGCATCACGAGCTGCAGGCCGCCGAGCTGATGGCCTGGGCCGTGCTGGCGTTTCCCGAGACGCCCGAGGAGTTCCGGCGCGGACTGATCCGGATCTGTGGCGATGAGCTGCGGCACATGCGGATGTACGAGGCGCGCCTCGTGGAGATGGGCCACCGCGTCGGTGAGTTCCCGGTGCGCGACTGGTTCTGGCAGCGCGTGCCGAGCTGCGAGACGCCGCTGCAGTTCGTGGCGCTGCTCGGCCTCGGCCTCGAAGGGGCGAATCTCGACCACGCCGATCGCTACGCGGAGTGGTTCGAGGCCGTCGGCGACCTGAAGGGAGCAGCGGTGCAGCGTGCGGTGGGTGCGGACGAGGTCGCGCACGTGCGCTTCGCGGCCGCGTGGTTCGCGCGGCTCGGCGGTGGCGCCGTCGCATTCGACGCCTGGGCGGACGCGCTGGTCCCTCCCCTGTCGCCGACGATGTTCCGGGGGCGCCCGCTGAACCGGGTGGACCGCCTCCGAGCGGGCTTCCCCGACGAGTTCCTCGACGCGCTCGAAGCGTTCGAAGCCAAGTCGTGACGCTCGCCTTCGTCCCCAACGTCGACGCGGAGTTCGAGCTCGCCGATCCCGGCTACCGGCGCTCGGAACGGATGCATGGGCACGTCCAGCGACTCGCGCGCGCGCTGCGGCCGATGCTCGAGGCGGCACACGGCACGGACGTCTGGATGGTGGGGGTCGACACCGGTCGCCCGCCGCCGGACGCCATCGGGATCGCCTGGTGCCTGACGGCTCGCGCGGCGGAGGCGCTGGCGGGCGTCGGGATCGAGGTCTCGGCGGGGCCGCCGGACGAGGTTCTGCGACGCGTGAACCACCGGGCCTTCGGTGCCGCGCTCGGGCCGCTGCTCCCGGGCGCCGGATTCGCGACAGACGTCGAGGCGGTCGATCGCATCCTGGCCGGAGCGCCCGACCGACCGTGGCTCCTGAAGCGGCCGCTCGGCTTCAGCGGGCGCATGCGGAAGGTGGTGCTTCCAGCACGGATGGACCGGGCGACGCGCACGTGGATCGACGCATCGATGCGTGGCTATGGATGGGGCCTCATGGTCGAACCTGTCGTCGAACGCCTGCTCGACGTGTCGTTGCACGGGCGTTTGGACCCACGGGGTCGCATGACGGAGCGCGGTCGCCCCGTCGTCGTCGTGAACGCGGATGACGGCTCGTTCGTCGCCGCGCGGCCGGCTGCGGATGGGGAACTCGGCGGCGAGGAGCGGGACGTCCTCGAAGCGACGCTGGAGCGCGTGGCTGGCGCCCTCGTCGCCCAGGGCTACCACGGTCCGTTCGGCATCGACGCGTTCCGTTGGCGGGACACGCAAGGAGAGCTGGGGTTCCACCCGCTCGTGGAGATCAACGCGCGGTCCACGTTCGGCTACTGGGTCGGCGTGCACGGTGTTGCGGCGATGCGCGTCGATCCGTGACGCCTGCCATGGACGGCGCGACCCGGCGCCGCTACGAATCCCCGCCCTTGTTCCTCCTCCCGGACACCCCGCCCGGTCCTGCGCTGACCCGGGTCCTCGTCGCCGTGCTCTGCCTCATCTGGGGCAGCACGTGGCTGGTCATCCAGGAGGGTCTCGACGACCTGCCGCCGCTGACGTCGGCTGGAGTCCGCTTCGCGCTGGCCTTCGCCGTCATGGTGTTCCTGGCGCCGCGTCTCGCGCGTCGTGAGGGCGGCGGAGCTCCACCCGCCCGTCTCTGGGTGCTGGTCGGCACGCTGAACTTCGCGGTCAGCTACGCGATCGTCTACGTGACCGAGACCGTGCTGCCCTCGGGCCTCGTCGCTGTTCTCTGGGCCGTCTTCCCGCTGATGGCTGCGGTGCCCGGGCACTTCCTGCTGGGAGAACGACTCGGACCGCGCCAGCTGGTCGGGCTCCTGCTCGGGTTCGTCGGCACGTGTCTGCTCTTCGGAACGGACATCGCGGACTTCGAGGTCGGGGATGGGGGGCTGCTCGGGCCGCTCGGCGCAGCGCTCCTGCTGCTCGTCAGTCCGCTCGTGTCCGTGATCGGGCAGACCGGCATGAAGCTCTGGGGCACGCGCCACAGCTCCGCGCTGCTCAACCGCAATGCGATGGGGCTCGGGGCATTCCTCCTGCTGGCGCTCGCGCTGGCGTTCGAGCGGGACGCCGCGCCGCGATGGACCCCTGCCGCGATCGGCAGCATCGTCTATCTCGCGGTGGTCGGGACCTGCCTGACCTTCACGCTCTACTACTGGCTCTTGCGCTACGCCGAGGTGACGCGGCTCAGCGTGATCACCTACGTGACGCCGGTCGTCGCCCTGCTGCTCGGCTGGGCCGTGCGCGGCGAGGAGCTCACGTCCGGGACGGCCGCGAGCGCGGCGCTCGTGCTGCTCGGCGTCGCCCTCGTCGGCGCGAAGTCGCGCGCTGCGACTCCGCGCCGTTGAGGGCCAGCGCCCTCGGGGTCAGCGCGCGGCCTTCTGCATCAGGTCGGCGACCTGACGGGCGAAGGCGGCGGGGTCCTTCGGCATCGTGCCTTCGGCGAGGAGCGCCTGGTCGTAGAGCATCGAGCTCCAGGAGCCGAGGTCGGCCGAACCGTCGGTCGCCATCCGGTCGAGGGCCTGGACGACCGGGTGGTCGGGGTTCAGCTCGAGGGTCCGCTTCTGGTCGGGGACCTGCTGGCCGTTCGCGCGCAGGATGCGCTCGAGGTGCGGGCTCATGTCCCACTCGTCGCTGACGAGGCAGGCCGGCGAGTCCTTCAGACGGTGCGACAGGCGCACGTCCTTGACCTTGTCGCCGAGCGCTTCCTTGACGCTGCCGACGAGGCCTTCGAGCTTCTTCTCCTGTTCCTCGTGCGCCTTCTTCTCCTCCTCGGTCTCCGGGAGGTCGAGCGCGCCCTTGGCGGCCGAGATCAGCTTCTTCTCCTCGAACTCCTCGAGGCGCTGCAGGACCCACTCGTCGATCGGGTCGGCCATGTACAGCACTTCGAAACCACGGGCCTTGAGTGCCTCGAGGTGGGGGCTGTTGCGGCAGGCAGAAAGGCCGTCGCCGGTCACGTAGTAGATGCCCGGCTGATCGGGCTGCATGCGGCCGAGGTAGTCGTGCAGCGAGGTCAGGCCCTCGTCGCGCGTCGACTCGAACCGGAGCAGCGCTGCGATCTCGTCCTTGTGCTCGGGATCGAAGTGGATGCCCTCCTTGAGGACACGGCCGAACGCCTTCCAGAAGGTCTCGTAGCGGTTCCGCTCGACTTCCTTCTTCTCGCCGTCTTCGCCGGCCTCCTCGATCTTGGTGACACCCTCGTCGGCGAGTTCCTGGAGCAGGGTCAGCGACTTCTTGATGACCTGCTTGCGGATCGCCCGCGTCGCGCGGTCCTGCTGGAGCAGTTCGCGGGACACGTTCAGCGGCAGGTCCTCGCTGTCGACGACGCCACGCATGAAGCGCAGCCACTCCGGCAGCAGCTCCTCACAGTCTTCCATGATGAAGACGCGCTTCACGAACAGCTTGACGCCGCGGTTCGTCCGCTCGAACAGGTCCATCGGGGCCTGAGCGGGAACGAACAGGAGCCCGGTCATCTCCTGGGTGCCCTCCACCTTGAAGTGCGTCCAGGCGAGCGGGTCGTTCCAGTCGTGACCGAGATGCTTGTAGAACTCGTGGTACTGCTCGTCGGTCACCTCCGACTTGGGGCGGGTCCAGAGCGCGCTCGCCTGGTTGACGGTCTCCCAATCGGTCTTCTTCTCGCCGTCCTCCTCGGTCTCGGTCTTCATCCGGATCGGGTGCCGGACGTAGTCGGAGTACTTGCGGACGAGGCTCCGGATCTCCCAGGAGCGCATGAAGTCGTCGGCGTCGTCCTTCAGGTGGAGGACGATCTCGGTGCCGCGGGCATCGCGGGTCGCCGGCTCGATCGTGAAGCCAGCCTTGGCCTCGCTCTCCCAGCGCCATGCTTCGTCGGAGTCGACGCGGCGCGACGTGACGGCGACGCGGTCGGCGACGAGGAAGGCCGAGTAGAAGCCAACGCCGAATTGGCCGATGAGCGACAGGTTCTCGTCCTTGCCGCCCTTGGCCTTCAGGGCGTTCATCAGCTGCCGGCTGCCAGAACGCGCGATCGTGCCGAGGTTCTGGACGAGTTCGTCGTGGGACATGCCGACGCCGTTGTCGCGGATCGTCAGCGTCTTCTTCTCTTCGTCGACCTCGATCTCGATGCGGAGCTGCTTGTCGTCTCCCAGGAGCGACGCGTCGGTCAGCGCTTCGAACGACAGCTTGTCGAGCGCATCACTCGCGTTGCTGATCAGCTCGCGGAGGAAGACCTCCCGGTGGCTGTAGAGCGAGTTGACGACGATCGACAGGACCTGGTCGACCTCGGCGGCGAACGCGTGCTGTTCGGCTCGTTGCGTGGTCATGATGGCGGGGGTTTCTCGGTTGGGTTCGGAACGCCCGGCGCGCGTCGTCCGCTCCCGTCCGGGAGGGGGGCGCCGGAATTCGTGGGGCGAAGAGGATTCGCCGCTGCGCGCCCGGTTTCAAGATTCGGCGTGGCCGACACGGCCCGGCGCAAGCTCGAACGACAGCAGATCCCGAGCCAGCACCACCTCACCCGTGAACTCAGCGCGGGCCTCGGCCTCCA
>JBEAPQ010000528.1:0-3356 GCA_041164325.1 Planctomycetota bacterium
ACAGCGGCATGCGCGACAAGGCCGAGGAATTCCGTCGCAGCGGCGGGGAGATCTACTCCAACTGACCGCCGCCGCGGCGGTCAGACCGCCGTGGCGACCCGCACACGGATGCGACGCGCATCGATGGGCGCCGCGTGGACCCCATCGTGCGCGTGGCCTTCGTTGCAGTGCGCCACGATGCCGTCGACGTCGACGGGAAACGGCAGACAGTGCGCGGCGAACTCGACCGCGAGCTCGAACGTCACCGAGCCCTGGTCCTGGTGACGGAACTCGGTGATCAACGTTCCGTGCACGAAGGGCGGCAGACCCTCCGACACGCGCTGGAGCAGGCCCAGGTAGGCGCGGACGAATCGGCGCGCCGGGACCCCGCGCGGCCGCGAGCGGGGTGACGCGAAGTCGAGGTGGTGCCGCAGCCCCCGCTCGCGCAGCGGCACGGCACAGAGGGGAGCGAGCTGCGTCAACAGGACGCCCGGCTGCTCGACCGGAGCCGGGTCCTCGTCGGGTGTGGCCAACAGCCGCAGGATGTCGAGGGCCTGCTGCGCGCGGTTGGAGGCCTCGAGGATCGTGCCCCGCTCACGAAGCCCGGCCTTGCCCTCCTTGAGGACGTGGGCGCTGCCCTGGATCGCGAAGAGGTGGTTGCCGAGCGCGTGGACCAGACCCGGCGCCAGGAACGCCATCAGGTCGCCATCCGTCGGGACGGCCTGGGCGGGAACGGGGACCGCGACCGGGATCTGCATGGCGACGCTCCTCGGGTCGTCCCGCCCGACACCCACCCACCGACGCGCGTCGGTACCCATGGAGCCTCGAGCAGGAAGGCCTCGCACGGGCCCGAAGCCTAACGACGCGCCCACGGCCGGGGAAGACAGCATCGGAGCCCGAAACTCCGATGTCGTCGGAAACCGCCGTTCCCAGTGTCCACAGAACGGACAGTCCGTCGCCCAGGTGTTCCAGCCCACGACGCCCGAGGCCCGAACGATGCAAAGGAGAACACCGAGGATCCCACCCCAGGAACGCACCATGACCGACCTATCCCCCACTGCTCGACTTGGCCTGCACCGCTCCCGAGGGCGCACAGAGTCCACTCCGAAGACCGCCCAGCGATGGACGGTCCTCTCTTCTCTCGCCCTCCTCGCCGCCTGCTCGAGCGGAGGCGTGACCTCCGACGCAGGGGGTGGTGGCAGTGGCGGCAATGGCGGAACCGGCGGCGGTGGTCAGGCAGGTGGCTGGGGCCGCGCGCTGAGCATCACGCCCGCGTTCGACGTGCTCCACACGGCGCCTCAGGCCATCACCGACACGGTCCGGGTTTCGATTCCGTTCCCGGAGGGCATGGTGCATGACCTCGACCGCGTCGGGGTTGCCGGCCGCGCGACGGCCTGGGAAGGACTGCAGCGTTGGCCCGACGGCTCGTTCCGTGTGGCCCAAGCGCAGTTCACCGATGAGTTCGGCAACGCAGCCACCGCACGTTATGAGGTCGTCCAGGACGTATCGGCCCTCACGGGCGGGTTCGCACCGAACGACTGGGTCCGTGACCACGGCCTGGGACTCCGCTTCAAGGCACGCGTCCGCGACACGAACTCGAAGCGTTATGAGGCCGAGCTGCCCGCCTGGGGCGGCGAGGTCCTGCAGGAGAGCCCGCTGGTCCGCGTCAGCCGCCAGCGCGTCTTCCACCAGCCTGCCGAGAGTGGCTGCATCCAACGCGACTTCCTCACGTCGACGTTCTACGTCCACGAGTTCCGTGATGTGCCGTTGGTCACCGTCGACTGGGTCATCGGCAATGACTACCTCGGCGCCGACCAGCCGAACGGCAGCGCCGACCCGAACCTCTATCCGCTCGGCGGCGTGGACGTGAACGAGGCGAGCCTGCTGTTCTCCGGAGCTTCCGAGGTCCGCGCCTACATGCCGGAACTCCACGCCGTGAACGCCCCCGCCCAGGAAGGTCCTTGGACGCGCTTCGGCGCGATGCGCGACACCTACATCGATGACGGGCAGACGCGGCGCTACCGGTTCCATGTGCTGATCGCACACCCCAACGCATCCCAGGAGGTGCTGGGGCGGTGGCGCGACACGCTGACGGTCCGAGCCGAGAGCGCTCCGTTCGGCCTCTGCGACATCGAGACGTGGCAGCTGTCGATGGGACTCGGCTTGCACGGCGGGCCGATCGACGCGCCTTCGGACGCGGCCGCGCGTGCCACCGCCGACTGGCAGCGCTTCGTGGGCGACGCCGACAACATCGGTACCTGGGGAGCGTTCGGCGACACCAAGCGCACGAACACCTCCGGAACGCCGCGCAACACGACGGTCTCCTGGGAGGCAGCCCACGCCATCCAGGCCCGGTCGCGCGAGAAGCTCGTCATGCTCGAGCACAAGGCGTGGGCACAGGCGATGCGCACGTGCCACCTGTTCGGGCTCGAGATCCCTGCCGGCGGCGACCTCTATCTCTGGTATCCGATGGCGCTTGCGCCCGGCCAGCCGGACATCACGCCCGAGACGCTCGGACGGCGCGCGCTCTGGGGCAACGACCCCTACCCCCACCTCCGCACCCGCGTCGACTACCGGGGCAACGGCTGGAACGGCTACGACAGCAACCACTGGACGCTCGACGCCCTGTTCGACTACTGGACGCTCAGCGGGGACCCGTGGGCGCGCGAAGAGCTCCGCCAGCTCGGCCAGAGCCTGAAGGGCCAGATGCGCCTCGAGCAGTTCCCGACCTCGAACATCCGCAACGCGCGCTGTGAAGGCTGGGCGATGGTGTCCTTCGTGCAGTCCTACCTCGCGACGGGCGACGAAGCGCTGAAGCAGTACGTCCTGCGTCGCATCGACGAGATCGTCGAGCCGAACCGTCGCAAGGATCACCCCGCGCGGATGATCCACGAACACGACCACGACCCCCGCTACGGGGTGGGTGACAACACGACGGCCTTCCCGCCGTGGGAACACGCGTCGGTCATGCTCGGTTATCTCGGCGCCCACAAGTACCTGGGCAGCGAGACTGCGCTCCGGATCGCCGAGGACGTCGTCACGACGATCGAATACTCGTGGGTCAGCGACTACACGAACCCGCGCACCGGTCGCTACTACGAACACGGCATCCGCTACGCGACGCCGGTGCGCCACAACGGGCAACCCGTTCCCGCCGACTACCGCGACCAGGATCCGACCCTGGGGGCCAACATCGGCGGCCAGGGACTGAACAGCGTCAACCAGTTCTTCGTCGCCGGCCTGTCGGTGCTCCCCTACTACTCGACGGACGCCACCGTGCTGCAGAAGGCCGAGTGGCAGCGCAACCTGCTGCTCCCCGATCCCTCGGACGCCGACCGCTGGAACAAGTGGTTCCTGGTCTGCCCGCAGTACTACTC
>JBEAPQ010000529.1:0-3183 GCA_041164325.1 Planctomycetota bacterium
CAAGGAGCGCAAGGAGCTCGAGCGCGCACTCGACGGCATCGCCGTCGTCGACGTCGACGCGGGCGGAGCCCAGCGACCCGTCGCGCCCTGGGTCGCGGACGCAGTCGCGTGGGGTGGTATGGACGCCGCGGCCCGGGACGCCGCGCGGAAGGCGTTCGCCGAGCAGGCAGCGGCCTTCGACGCCGAGGCGCCGGGAGCGGGCTTCAAGCTCCAGAAGCACAAGGTCTGGACGGTGGTCAGCGCCGCGGACGCAGGATTCACGAAGAAGGCCGTCGCGGCCGCCGACGCCGCGCGCGCCTGGTGCGAGAAGCACCTGGACTCGATCTCGGAGCGCGAACCCGCGCCCGCGACCCTGCGCATCCTGGCAGGTCCCGAGCAGCTCGCCGCCCACGGCGCGGGCTATCCGCAGAGCGAGTACGCGCCGGACCGACGCGAGCTCCTGTTCTTCGAGGACCCCAACGCCGGCACCAGCGACGGCTACGGCCCGCTGTTCCGCGCCGTCGTCCGACACTGGATCGACGACCACGCGCCGGGTGCCGTGCAAGGTCTCCCGCGCTGGCTCGACAACGGCCTCTGGGAGTTCTTCCGCAGCACGCGGATGAAGGGCAAGGCCATCGAGTTCACGTCGGGTGAAGTCGAGAACGGCCGGATCGCCTACTACCGCCAGAAGGGTGAGGACATGCCGGCGCTCTGGAACCTGATCCAGGAGTCGATGCAGCCGAGCCCGCAGGACGGAGCCAACGAGGACGTCTGGGGCTACACGCCGGAGTGCTCGCGCCTGGTTCGCTGGCTCTGCGAGCACGACGGGGGCAAGGCGTTCGGGGACGAAGCGTTCCTCAGCACCTACATCCGCGGACTCGGCGTCGCCTTCGAGAAGATCGGCCCGGATCCGACGCGGGACGTCGACGCGGCCGCGATGACCGAGGCGCAGCAGAAGACGTTCAACACACGCTTCTACGCGTGGCGGGACAGCCTGCTCAAGCAGTGCAACGACGCGGTGATCCCGCTGGCTCTCGACGCATGGCAGGCCCTGAACGCAAAGTGGCTTGCGTTCAATGCGGACTTCCGCACCCCTTGATCCGGGGTGCGCCGGCCTGATCAGGCCTCGGGATCGAGGCCGAGGATCCGCCGCGCGGTCTCGCGGTAGACGGCGGGCTGGTCGAGCGCGCCGGTGAACAGGAGGCGCCGCGCCCGCGCGATCCGCGCGGCACGCGGCAGCTGCAGGTCGCGGAGGCGATCGACGAGGTCTGCCGTGGCCGGATCGAGGTGGGCGGCACGGCGGGTCTGGGTTTCGGCGCGAGGGTCTTGGGCCTGGTGCATCGGAAGCTCCGGGTCGTGCGGCGGAGGAAACGCCGCGCTCCCTGTTGTTCCGGCGGCTTCCGGGACCGCTTGAGCGCCGACTTCGATTTTTTCTCGCCCGGTCCCACCGGAATCGTCGCGGAATCGGTCACGATCGCCGAACCGAGACGGTCGGACTCTCCGCCCCGGGGCGATGCTTCGCGGCCGGGCGTCGAAGAACGCGACACCCTCCCGATTCCAGACCGACAGCCCCCCAGCCCACCGTGAAGGACAAGCACGTAGCGATCCGCATCGAGCAGTGCCTGGCGCTCGCCAAGGCCTCGAACTGTCCCCGACGGAAGTTCGGCGCGCTCCTCGTCGACCCGGATCGCAACGTGATCCTGATGGACGGCTACAACGGCGGGCCGCGCGGCGGCGGGCGGCTCTGCGGCGGCGAGACCTGCCTGCGCGACGATCTCCAGGTCCGCTCCGGCGAGCGGATGGAGGTCGGGTGTCACCACGCCGAGATGAACGTCATCTGCAACGCCGCGGCCAACGGAGTGCCGACGCGCGGCGCTTGGCTGATCGTCACCGGCGAGCCGTGCACGATGTGCGCGAAGATGATCCACCACGCGGGCATCGCGCGCGTGCTCGTGGTCGAGGGCGGATACCTCGGCGAGAACGGCGTCCGCTACCTGGGCGACCACGGGGTCGAGGTGCAGACCGTGGCGGGCCCCAAGGACCCGCGCCTCACGACGTGATTCAGTAGCGGAGGCGGATCCGCTGCTGGGTCTGGTCCTCGTCGTCGACGTCCTCGACGTCGATCGACTCGAGGAGGCCGAGCGCCACGCGGATCGCGCGGACCAGCGCGCGGCCCTGGCGCCCTTCGCGGCTGTCGCCGAGGAGGGGGATCACCACGGCGGCGAACATCCGCCCCGCCTGCTCCCCGGTGGTGTGGAGCCGTGCGGTGAGCTCTCCCTCCGCAGGAGCCGCGGGCTTCTGCTGCGCGGCGAGGATCCGCCGCGTGAACGCCGCCGACGTCGAAAGGACGAGCGCGTCGCCCGCAAAGGCGGCGTGCGGCGCAAACGCTGCGTCCGCGAAAGAATCCGCGGTGATCTCGGAACCCGGCACGTCGAAGACGATCGCTTCGACCCCGTCCTGGACCGAAGCCTTGATCGTCCGTGCACCGGTCGAGACCCCGTCCGTCGCGCGGATCAGATCCGCGAACTCCTCGACGAACGACTCGGCATCGGCGCGGTCGTGGGGGAGCCCCACGAGAGCGATCGCGGGCGTCGCTTCTTCCGTCATCTCCTCGACCAGGAGCACGACCCCTTCCGCGAACAACGCCGAGTCCTCGCCCTCGAAGAACGAATGGAGGTCACCGAGGTCCTCTTCGAGGTAGGTCGTCCAGACGTCGATCGCGTCGCTCGTCTCCTCGAGGCCCTGCTCGTAGAGGTCGAACGACAGGTCGTAGAGCGACATGAGGACCTCGTCGAACTGGACGAGCACATACTCGTCCAGCGTCCAGAAGCTCGACGCATCGGACAGCGCGACGCGTTCGGGGATGAAGTCCCCGATCCCGGTCTCGCCGAGACGCGGCGGGACGAAACCCTCTTCCTCGAGACCCTGCACGACGTCGATCACGACCTCCTGGTCGGTCGCGGCGATCCGCGTCGCGCCCGACGCCGTGGTCGCCGACAGGTCGGTCAGCATGTCGAGCAGGCTCCAGTACTGGCCGGGGGCGATCGCGTCGAGGAAGTCGATCGCCTCCTCGTCGAACGCGTACACCATCTCGTAGGCAGAGTCGGCGAACGGCAGGAACTCCTCCGCGACCCACTCGACCTGCAGCACGGTGTCGGCATCGAACGTGCGGGCGCCATCGCCCGAACCCTCGGGCAACTCGCC
>JBEAPQ010000530.1:0-5573 GCA_041164325.1 Planctomycetota bacterium
CGAGAGCTCGGTCGCGATCCGCGAGGACAACTGGACCGCGCAGGCGTTCCTCGCCGAACTGGCGGTGAGCACGGGAGACGCGCAGGCCGCGGTCCGACACGCCGACGCGGCGCTCGCCCTGAATCCACTCGCCTACCCAGCGCTGCGCGCCCGACCTCGCGCGCTGCTCGCTCTCGGCAGGATCGACGAGGCGATTCCCGCAGCCGGCACCGCCCTGCTCCGCGACACCTCGGGGGAAGCGACCCGCACGATGTTCGTCGAGGTGCTCGCGGCATCGCTCCGGAGCTTCGAGCCCGAACGGGCAGCAGCGGTCGCCAAGCAGGTCTTCGCCCAGATCCCGAGGGAGCTGGCCGAGCCCCTCGGCGCCAGCCTGCTCGCATCACTCCCGGACGATGCGCGACGCCGCGCGGTCCCAACGGCACTCGGACGACCGTAGCCAGGGAGCGTCTCCGACCCTCGGCGGGGGTTCGCCCCTGCCGACCCGGAACCCTAGACTCCCTCCGCACCTCTTCGACATGCTCCGAAGCCAAGCCCCGAAGCTGGCCATGGCCAGCCTCCTCGCCGGCCTTGCGCTGGCACCGTCTTCTCGGTCGCAGGACGTTCGGTTCAACCGCGACGTCCGGCCGATCCTTTCCGACCGGTGCTTCCAGTGCCACGGCGTCGACGCGAAGGCCCGCAAGGCCGACCTGCGACTCGACACCTGGGAGGGCCTCACGGCACCCCGCGGCTGGAGGCTTCCGGCGGTCTCCCCCGGGAACCCGGATCGATCCAGCCTGGTTCTTCGCGTCGAGTCGGACGACCCGAAGAAGGTCATGCCTCCGCCGTCGACCCACAAGACGGTGACACCTGCCGAGCGGGCGGTGCTGCGGGCATGGATCGAACAGGGAGCCCCGTTCGAGGAGCACTGGGCCTTCGTGCCGCCCGATGCCGTCGAGCCACCGCCGGACGACGCCGGCGGCTGGGCCCGGACCGAGATCGATCGCTTCATCGCGCGGCGCCTCGCAGCATCCGGACTCGATCCCCAGCCGGATGCAGACCGCGAGACGCTGATTCGCCGGGTGTCCCTGGACCTCACCGGACTGCCCCCGTCGGTCGAGGACATCCAGGCCTTCCTCGCGGATGAGCGACCCGACGCCTACGAGATCCTGGTCGACCGTGTGCTCGCCTCGCCGCACTACGGCGAGCGGATGGCGCAGGTCTGGCTCGATGCGGCGCGCTACGCCGACACCAACGGGTTCCACCACGACAACGTCCGCACGGGCTGGCCCTACCGTGACTGGGTCATCGAGGCGTTCCGGCAGAACATGCCGTACGACCGCTTCGTCACCGAACAGATCGCCGGAGACCTGCTTCCCGAACCCACCGTCGAGCAGCGGATCGCGTCCGGCTTCTGCCGGATGCACAACATCAACGACGAGGGCGGCGCGATCGACCAGGAGTACCGCGTCGAGGCGCTCGCCGACCGCATCGAAACGGTGGCCACGGCCTTCCTCGGCGTGACGATGACGTGCGCCCGCTGCCACGATCACAAGTACGACCCGTTCACGCAGGAGGACTACTACTCCCTCTTCGCGGTCTTCGGGTCGATCGACGAGCGGGGCGTCTACTCGAACAACTTCGAGCAGGCCCGCGCCTACCCGGCGCGGCTGATGTACGAGCCTGCAGGACTCCAGGCGGAGCTGGCCGCGGCGCGGAAGGCCTTGGCGTCGGCCGAGGAGGCGCTGGTCGCGGCGAGACCAGCGGTCGAGCAGGAGATGCGGAGCGCCGAAGAGACGCTCCGCGCCCGCTACGGCATCGAGTGGGTGGACGCCGCGGTCGAGTCCGTGGAGACGCGGACCGGCACGCCCGTGGCGCGCCTGGAGGACGGGTCGATCCGGCTCGAGGGCCGTCCGGAGACGGAGACCTTCACCTGGCATCTGCGGACCGATGCGCTCGGCCTGCGCATGGTGCGATTCGATGCGCTCGCCGACCCGTCGTTCCACGAGGGCCGCGTCGGCCTCGCGCCGAACGGCAACGCCGTCGTGTCCGGCTTCTCGGCCCGCGCGGTCTCGCGCCGCGATCCGACCAAGGTCCAGGAGATCCGGTTCGTGAACGGCTTCGCGAGCCACGAGCAGCCGAATGGCGACTACGACCTCCGGAATGCCCTCGTCGGCGAAGGCGCGGGCTGGGCCCTCGAGGGCCACGGTCCGACGGGCGGTCGCACCGCCCTGCTCTTGGCCGACGCCCCGTTCGGCTTCGAAGGCGGAACCGATGTCGAGGTGACCGTCGCGTGCGAGAGCCGCTTCGGCAAACACGTGCCGGGACGCACCCGCGTGGCGCTGGCTCGCACCCTCGAGAACGTGGCCGCCGGGCTGCCGGTGACGCGGACCGCGTGGTGGCTGGCGGGCGGGTTCCAGGAGAAGGACTTCGCCACCGCGTGGGCGACACGCCACGGACCGGACGCGGTCCTGAGGCTCGACGTGGGCCAGAAGTTCGGCAAGGTGGGGTGGACGCAGCGGGCGGACGCCGAGGCTGGCCCGATCCGCCTGAACGGCGAGCGATCGGCGTTCTACCTCGCAACCGAGCTGCACGTCCCCACCGACCGACCGGTGCCGATCTCGCTCGGGAGCGACGACGCGATCCAGGTCTTCGTCGACGGGCAGCAGATCTTCGCGAACGAGACCCGCCGAGGCGCGGCGCCGGACCAGGAGCGACTGACGCTCGACCTGTCGGCCGGCGTCCACACGCTGGTGGTGAAGGTGATCAACGACGGCGGACCGGGCGGGTTCTTCGGCCGGATCGACGTTGCGGAAGGCCTTCCCGACCCGCTGGACCCCATCGCGTTCATCCCGCGCGCGGTTCGGGAGCCCGCCGCCGACGACGCGCTGATGCGTGCGTTCGGGAGCAGGTCTCCGACGTGGCAGGCCCTCGACGAGGCGCGCACGAAGGCCCAGACCGAAGTCACGCGGATCGAAGGCGAGCGTGTCCCGGTCCTCGTCATGGCGGAGCTCGCCGAGCCGGTCCAGCACCACGTGCTGACCCGCGGTCAGTACGACGCCCCCGACATGAATCGCCCGGTGATACGCCGGCCGCCGATGGCGCTGGGCGGCGCGTTCCCCGAAGGCGCGCCGAGCGATCGCCTCGGATTCGCGCAGTGGCTGACCGCCCCGGACAACCCGCTCACCGCCCGCGTCCACGTGAACCGGCTGTGGAGCATGCTGTTCGGGACGGGCCTCTGTGCGACGCAGGAGAACTTCGGTCAGCAGGCCGAGTGGCCGAGCCACCCCGAGCTGCTCGACTGGCTGGCGCGGACCTTCATCCGATCGGGCTTCGACCAGAAGGCCCTCCTGCGTCGGATCATGCTGAGTTCGGTCTACCGCCAGCGCGCCGCGGCCTCGGCCGAGGCGCTCGGCACCGACCCGGCCAATCGCCTGCTGTCGCACTTCCCGAGGCGACGCCTCGCCGCCGAGTTCGTCCGTGACGTCGCGCTGGCCGCGGCGGGCATCCTCGACGATCGCATCGGCGGGCCGAGCGTGCGCCCCTACCAGCCGGATGGGCTGTGGCGTGAGGTCTCGATCGGCGGCAGTTCGAACACGCAGGTCTTCCGCGCCGGCACGGGCGCAGACCTCTACCGCCGGAGCCTCTACACGTTCTGGAAGCGGACGTCCCCGAGCCCGCAGATGTCGACGTTCGATGCGCCGACACGGGAGTTCTGCGTGGTCGACCGCGCGACGACGAACACCCCGCTCCAAGCCCTCGTGCTGTGGAACGACGTCCAGTTCGTCGAGGCCGCACGCGCGCTCGCCACCCGCGTCCTGCGCGAGGCGGGAACCGTGGACGCGCGCACCGACCTGCTGTTCCGCCTGTGCACCGCGCGACGCCCGGGAGCCCGCGAACGGCAGATCCTGACGGCGACGCTCGGCGACTTCCTGGCGCGCTACCGCGAGGTGCCCGACGACGCGCGTGCCCTGCTCGCCCAGGGTGAGACCCCTCCCTCCGAAGACCTCGACGCCGCCGAACTCGCAGCATGGACGATGCTCGGCTCGACGGTCCTGAGCCTCGACGAGACGCTGGTCCGCGACTGACCCCTGAGGACGCACGATGCACCCGATCCACGAACATCTGACGAACCTCAGCCGGCGCCAGTTCTTCGGCCGCAGCGCCGGGACCCTGTCCGGCGCCCTCGGCGCGACGGCGCTCTCCGACTTGCTCGGTCCCGGAGGCCCGGATGGCGCGGGCGCGCTCGGACGCCCGCACTTCCCGCCGCGCGCGCGCCGCGTGATCTACCTGCACATGATGGGCGCGCCGTCGCAGCTCGACCTCTTCGACTACAAGCCGAAGCTGCGCGAGCTGGCAGGTCAGGACCTGCGGAAGATGCCGGGGGTCCAGAACAACCAGCGCATCACGGGCATGACGAGTGGCCAGGCGACCCTGCCCCTGGTCCCGTCCCGCTTCCGCTTCGACCGCTACGACAACGAGCAGGACGGAGCGTGGATCAGCGAGCTCTACCCGCACACTGCGAAGCTCGCGAAGAAGCTCTGCATCGTGAAGACCGTCCACACCGAGGCGATCAACCACGAGCCGGGCGTGGCCTTCATGCAGACCGGCAGCCAGATCCCCGGCCGCCCGTCTTTCGGCTCCTGGCTCAGCTACGGGCTCGGCGCGCTCAACCGCGACCTGCCGTCGTTCGTCGTGCTGATCTCGATGGGCTTCGGCAACATGCAGGCGCTGTCCGCGCGGCTCTGGGGCAGCGGGTTCCTGCCGAGCGAGCACCAGGGCGTCCGGTTCCGCTCCGGCGAAGATGCCGTGCTGTTCCTGAACGATCCCCCGGGCGTCACGCGCGCCGACCGGCGCCGGATGCTCGACGCGGCCGCGGAGCTCAACGAGGCGCAGTTCCAGCGCAGCATGGACCCCGAGGTGCGCACGCGCATCCAGCAGGCCGAGATGGCCTACCGCATGCAGATGTCCGTGCCCGAACTGACCGACATCTCGGGCGAAGACGCGAAGACGCTCGAGATGTACGGCCCCGACGTCCACAAGCCCGGCTCGTTCGCGCGCAACTGCCTGCTCGCGCGACGCATGGTCGAGCGCGACGTCCGGTTCGTGCAGCTCTACCACCGCGGCTGGGACGCGCACGGCAATCTCCCACGCGAGATCCGCGAGCAGTGCCGCGCGACCGACCAGCCGCAGGCCGCCCTCGTCGAAGACCTCGACCGCCGCGGACTCCTCGAGGACACGGTCGTCGTCTGGGGCGGCGAGTTCGGCCGCACGGCGTACTGCCAGGGCGGCTACAGCGAAGAGACCTACGGTCGCGACCACCACGGCCGCTGCTTCACGATGTGGATGACCGGCGGCGGCATCCGCCAGGGCATCGTCCACGGCGAGACCGACGAGGTCGGCTACAACATCGTCCGCGACCCGGTCCACGTGCACGACCTGCACGCGACGCTGATGCGTGTCCTGGGCGTCGACCACGAGCGGCTGACGTTCCGCTTCCAGGGACGCGACTACCGCCTGACCGACATCGCGGGCCACGTCGTGCAGCCGATCCTGGCCTAGCTCGGCGTGTGCGCGGGCTGGAGCGGGATCCGCCT
>JBEAPQ010000531.1:0-5407 GCA_041164325.1 Planctomycetota bacterium
GCGGCGGGCTCAAGCGCGGTCTGATCCACGGTCGGACCGACCCGACCGGCAGCGAGCCCGAAGACGGGGCGGTGGGGCCCGCAGACCTCGCTGCGACCATGTTCTCGCAGCTCGGCATCGACCCGACACGCCGCCTGATGAGCCCGGGGGATCGTCCGATCGACATCGTCCGGGATGGTCGCGTGCTGCGGGAGCTGTTGGCGTGAGCCGCACGGGTCGGCGAGCAGCCACACTGCTGGCGGCGCTCGTGCCTCTGGCGGGAGCCCACGCGCAGGAGCTCCGCCTCATGCTTCCGGCGGGCGCTGCGCCCGGCGAGGAAGTCGAGGTGCGCTGCTACGGCCGCGGGCTGTCCGATGCCCGGTCGGTGCTGTGGTTCCGTGAGGGCATCGAGGTCCTGGAGTTCGAGGCGGAACGCGACGATCGTGTCCGACTCAAGCTCCGGCTCGGAGCGGACTGCTCGCTCGGCTCGCACCTGTTCCTGCTGCGCACCGAACGAGGGATGACGCGGCCGGGGTGTTTCCACGTCGCACCGCTGCGATCGGTCCGCGGGGTGGATGGGAACACGGACGCCGACAAGGCGCAGAAGGTCGAGCTCGGCACGACGATCGACGGCCGCATCCTCCCCGAGGAAGTGGACTGGTTCGCGGTCGACCTCGAAGCGGGTGCCGTCGTGTCGGCAGAGGCCGTCGCCATCCGGTTGGGCTACTACGACATCGATCTGCAGCTGGAGGCGTTCGGGCCGGATCGCGCGCTGCTCGGGAGAAGTGACGACACGGCCATCGGGCGCGCCGACCCGGTGTTGTCGCTCACCGCGCAGACGTCCGGGACCCACTACCTCGCGCTTCGTGACGTGGCCTACCGAGGTTCGTCGCTCGCTGCCTACCGGCTCCACATCGGCACGTTCCCGCGGCCTGTCGGCCTCGTGCCCGCCGGGGGGCGACCGGGCGAGGCTGTCGACGCGGTGCTGGTGGGGGACACCGTGCTCGGCCGCTCCGCGCGGCTCGACTTGCCGACACGCGCGGGCATCCACGAGGTGTTTCCGGCGATCGACGGGGCGCCGTCGCCGACTCCGGTCCGCATCGTCGTCGATGATCGTCCGGGATTCGTCGAGGGTGCCGTCCCCGAGACCGCGCCGCGCGCTCCCTGCGCGTTCCACGGCGTCCTCGCTGCACCGGGCGAAGAGGATCGCTTCCGATTCGCGGCCAAGAAGGGCGAGCGGATCGAGATCCGTGTGCTGGCGCGCAGTCTGCTGTCCGCGCTCGACCCGGTCCTGCTCATCCGCGATGCGGACGGCAAGGAGCTGTCGAACAACGATGACGGGCTCGGGCTCGACGCGCGCGTGCGGTTCACGGCACCCTCCGACGGGGAGTTCCTGGCCTGCGTCGTCGATCATCTGCGGCAGGGCGGGGAGGACCGCTTCTACCGCGTCGAGGTCGGTGAGCTGCCCGCTGTGCCGACCACCCAGGAAGCCGTGCCCGGGCGGCGATCCGAGGACCTCGGTGTGGCGGTCGCGCAGGGTGCGTGCAACGCGACCGTGATCCAGACCGCGGGCTTCGATCCGAAGCAGGGGATCCACCTGGACTTCTCCGGCCTGCCCGAAGGCGTCGTCGTCGAGCCCTGTGTGCTGCCCGAGAGTTCGCCTGTGGTGCCGGTGGTGTTCCGCGCAGCGTCGGAGGCGGAGCTCGGGGCGGTGCTGGCCGCGCCGGTCGTGCGGGCAGATCGCGAACCGCACGACCGGGACGTGCTCCACCAGCACCCGTTCCCGCTGCTTCGCGTCGACAACAACCAGGCCTACGAGAACCGGGCGGCGCGGGCGTTGCCCGTCGTCGTGACGGCCGCCATGCCGTTCGCGCTCGACGTGGTGGCCCCGACGGTCCCGCTCGTCAGGAGCGGGTCGGCGAGCCTGCCGGTCCGCATCCGGCGGGCCGAGGGCTTCGAGGACACGGTGACGGTGCGCGCGCTGTGGCTGCCGTCTGGTCTCTCTGCGGGAACGGTCACGCTGACGGGGACGAACGAGGAGGGCGCGATGTCCTTCAACGCGAACTCGCAGGCTGCGCTGGGAACCTGGCCGATCGTGCTCACCGCGACGGCCGCGATCGGCGGCGTGTCGCGGACGATCAGCACGTCCGCGCTGCCGTTCCGGATCGAAGAACCGTGGATCACCGCGCAGCTCGGCAAGGCGCAGATGGACCAGGGGCAGGGCGCCGACCTCCCCGTGACCTTCACGAAGCGCGTCGGCTTCGAGGGTGAGGTCCAGCTCGAGCTCGGGCGCGTGCCGCGCGGCGTGGCTTCGGAGCTGCCCGCCGTGACGGCGGATACCACCGAGGCGGTGATCGCGCTGCGGGCTGCCGAGGACGCCCACGTCGGTCGCCACCGGTCGAGCTACCTGCGGATCCGCATCGTCACGGCCGACGGCACGATCGACCACGCGGTCGGTGGAGCGGAGATCCGGGTCGACAAGCCGCTGCCGCCCGAGCTGCTCGAGGGTGGCGGCGAGAACGCGGGCAAGGTCGGAGGCGAGCGATGAAGCACACTTGGACGAGATGGGTCGCCCTCGGCGTCCTCGCGGGCGCCGTGCCGCTGTGCGCCCAGGAGCGGCTCACCGTGGCGCCGTCGCGCGTCACGCTCGATGACGCCGACGATTCGCACCGTGTGGTCACGCTGCTCGTGGACCGCGATGGGCTGACGGCCGACGTCACCGACGCGGTGGTGGTGCGGTTCGAACCGCCGGGGATCGCGGCGTTCCACGAGGGCCGGCTGCGCCCGCTGCAGGACGGGGCCACGGTTGCGCACATCCAGCACGGGGACCTCGCCACGCAGGTCGAGGTCGTGGTCCAGGGCGCGACGACCCACGATCCGGTCAGCTTCCGCAACGACGTGATCCCGGTGCTGACGCGCGCGGGCTGCAACGGCGGCGCCTGCCACGGCGCGGCGGCCGGCAAGAACGGTTTCGGCCTCACGCTGTTCGGCTTCGATCCGGCGCGTGACCATCGGACGCTGACGCGCGACCTTCGCGGTCGCCGCCTCGACTGTGCTGACCCGGACCACAGCCTGATGCTGAGCAAGCCGACCGGCGAGGCGCGGCACAAGGGTGGCGTCGTGCTCCAGAAAGGCGACCCGCTGTGGGCAGAGCTGCGCGCTTGGATCGCCGAGGGAGCTGCGGACGATGGCGAAGGCGTCCCCGCACCGGTCGGGCTCTCGGTGGCGCCTGCCGAACTGGTGCTCGCCGGACCGGGCGAGCGCGCCCGCTTCGTGGTGACCGCGACCTACTCGGACGGGAGTGTCCGCGACGTGACCGACCTCGCGCTGATCTCGTCGAGCGCGCCGACTTCGGCGGTCGTCGACGGCGATCGCGTGGTATCCGGCGCCCGCGGGGAGGCCTTCGTGCTCGCGCGCTTCGGCCACCTCGCCGAGGTCGCGCAGGTCATCGTCCTCCCGGACGCCGCGCCCTGGCACGCGCCGGCGATGGACACCCGCAACGAGATCGACGAGCTGGTCCAGGCCAAGCTCCGCAAGCTGCGGCTCGAACCAGCGCCGGTCTGCGATGACGCGACCTTCGTCCGTCGGGTCCATCTGGACATCGTCGGCCAGCTGCCGAGTGTTGATGCGGTCCGGGTCTTCCTCGCCGACACCGCCGAGGACAAGCGGGCTCGCCTCGTCGACGAGCTGCTCGCGCAGCCGGCGTTCAACGACGTCTGGGCGATGAGCCTCGCGGAGGTCCTGCGCATCGAGGCTGACCGGCTGGAGACCAAGGGCGTGCACGTGTTCACGCGCTGGCTCCGCGAGTCGCTCGCGGCAGGGACCCCGCTCGACGAGATCGTCCGGGCGATGCTGACGGCGAACGGCAGCGCCTATCGCGTCCCCGAGGCGAACTACTGGGCGACGGCGCAGGACCCGAAGGTGCTGGCCGAGAACGCTGCGCAGACGTTCTTCGGGATTCGCCTCCAGTGCGCCCAGTGCCACAACCATCCGTTCGAACGTTGGAGGATGGACGACTACTACGGCTTCGCGGCGTTCTTCACGCAGGTGGGCCGGAAGCGCGGCGACGATCCGCGCGAGACGATCCTGTTCGACCAGGGGCGCGGCGAGGTCGCGAACGCCCGGACAGGGCGACCGTCAGCCGCGCGCTTCCTCGGGGGGGACGCGCCGGAGGTCCCGACGGGCACCGATCGCCGTGCGGTGCTCGCAGGCTGGCTGACCGCGCGCGACAACCCGTGGTTCGCGCAGAACCTCGCGAACAGGGTCTGGGCCCGGTTCTTCGGACGAGGTCTCGTCGAGCCGGTCGACGACGTCCGCGTCAGCAACCCGCCGTCGCACCCCGAACTCCACCGGCGACTCGGTGAGAAGCTCGTGGCGGCCGACTTCGACCTGCGTGCGCTGATCCGTGAGATCTGTGCGTCCGCGACCTACCAGGCCGCGGCCTACCCGGACGGCGTGGCGGACGCAGCGACCTTTGCGAGCAGCGTGCCGCGCCGGCTCTCGGCCGAGCAGATGCTGGATGCGATCGGTTCGGTCACCGAAGTCCCGACCAAGTTCCGCGGCATCCCGCTCGGTGCCAGCGCCGTGCAGATCGTCGATGCCGACGCGGGCAACCGCTTCCTGGAGCTCTTCGGCCGGCCGGAGCGGGAGTCCGTGTGTGCGTGCGAGCGCCGCGAGGAGCCGACGCTCAACCAGGTCCTGCACCTGATCAACGGCGAGACCGTCGAAGAGAAGGTCCGCCACAAGTCGGGGCGCATCGCGCGCCTCGTCGCGGCGGGCGTCGCGCCGGACGCGATGCTCGACGAGATCTTCATGTCCGCCTACGCGCGGGCGCCGCGCGCCGAAGAGCGCGACCACTTCCTGCGGATCGTCGCCGAGGCCGGCGAAGACCCGCGCCCCGCTTGGGAGGACGTGCTCTGGGCCGTCCTCAACAGCAAGGAATTCCTGTTCCAGCACTGAGGATGCAGAGCATGCGATCCTGGATGTCCTGGTGTCGTGCGGCCGCGCTCGGCCCGCTCGTTGCCGCAGGCGCTGTCCATGCCCAGGACAGCGTTCCTGCCGACGCCGCAGCCGCGACTCTCGACGGCCTGCTCGGCCAGCTCGCCAAGACGGGCGGGGCGGCCTGGGAGGCCCGCGTCGAGGCGCTGCGCGCCGCGGCGACGGCGGCGACCAACGAGGCTGCCGCCCACCGGAAAGCCGCCGGAGCGAGCGAGGCTGTCGCCCAGGGCGAGACCGACGCAGCGACGGCCGTCGAAGGCGAGGTGGCCCGGCTCGAGGCGCTCCGCCAGGCGCTTTCGGCGATGAAGTTCCGCGATCCCGCCGGTCAGGGTGAGTCCGCGACGACTCCGCAGGGTCAGCTCGAGGTCTCTCTCGCGAAGCTCGTGGGCCTGTCGCCCGAGGCGTGGCAGGCGCGCGCGAAGGCGATGCA